>NZ_PXUD01000028.1:0-47286 GCF_003390965.1 Salinivibrio sp. HTSP | reverse complement strand
AAGGTCTACGTTTCGCTATCCGTGAAGGTGGCCGTACTGTAGGCGCTGGTGTTGTTGCTAACATCATTGAATAATGATTTGACGAAACACTAGTAAAAAGGGCATCATTTGATGCCCTTTTTCTGCGTTTGACGCTCCTGCTGGTGTGAATTTAGCCAGTAGTTGTTAGCAAGCGCAGAGTTTAGTGATCGTATCGAGCTTTATTGAGGCGTTATGATCACCATGTGCCTTTGCCAAACACTGATTGTGGATGGCTGAAAAGGCACTGCCGTCTATGTAGACTTGTTACAGGTAGAATGTATGAAAGCGAACGCTGAGACCCAATCCGGTTCGATGGACATCCTTAAATGGGGTGTTGTTTTTGTCCTATTGGCCGCAGCCGTGATAGGGAATAGCCTGTACAGTGACGTGTCTGTGGTAGTGCGAGCTGCTGCTGTGGTGGTACTGGTTGCCGCTGCCGGTGGTGTTGCTGCACTCACGATGAAAGGAAAAGCTGCGATCACGTTTGCACGCGAATCGCGTATGGAAGTGCGTAAAGTGATTTGGCCGACCCGCCAAGAGACTTTACAGACATCTCTCATCGTTCTGGCTGTTACTGTCGTTATGGCGCTCATCTTGTGGGGCGTTGACGGAATCATGGTCCGTCTAGTCCGCCTAATCACTGGCGTGTGAGGTAAAAGTACATGAGCGAAGCTCCCAAAAAACGTTGGTATGTGGTCCAGGCTTTCTCTGGTTTTGAAAGCCGTGTAGCGCAGTCATTGCGCGAACATATCAAAATGCACGAAATGGAAGACTATTTCGGGGAAGTCTTGGTGCCAACCGAAGAAGTGGTTGAAATGCGCCAGGGGCAACGTCGCAAGAGCGAGCGTAAATTCTTCCCAGGTTATGTGCTCGTCCAAATGGTGATGAACGATGAATCTTGGCACTTGGTACGTGGTGTGCCACGTGTGATGGGTTTCATTGGTGGCACCTCAGATCGCCCAGCACCTATTTCTGATAAAGAAGCAGACTCTATTCTCAATCGCCTCGAAAAAGCGAGTGAGTCTCCGGTTCACAAAACCGTGTTTGAAGCCGGCGAAGTGGTGCGTGTCACAGAAGGACCGTTTGCAGACTTTAACGGTGTTGTCGAGCAAGTGGACTATGACAAGAACCGCCTTAAGGTGTCTGTCTCAATCTTTGGCCGTGCAACCCCAGTTGAGCTTGAGTTTGGCCAGGTAGAAAAAACCTGATCAAAAAAGCATCATCAACGGTTGGCAAGGGCGCGAAATTTGACTATAATTTCGCGCCCTTTTGTTAAACGGGGAGTTTATCGCAAGATAGACGTCAGTACCCAAAATAAGGTAATTGAATAATGGCAAAGAAAGTAGAAGCTTACATCAAGCTGCAAGTTGCAGCGGGTGCAGCTAACCCATCGCCACCGGTTGGTCCTGCTCTGGGTCAACACGGTGTGAACATCATGGAGTTCTGTAAAGCGTTTAACGCGAAGACCGAATCTATCGAGAAAGGTCTACCAACTCCTGTTGTTATCACTGTATACAGTGACCGTTCTTTCACCTTCGTAACCAAGACTCCACCAGCGGCGATTCTTCTTAAGAAAGCGGCAGGCGTGAAATCTGGTTCAGGTCGTCCGAACACTGAAAAAGTGGGTACCGTGACTGACGCGCAGATCCAAGAGATCGCAGAAACCAAAGCGGCAGACATGACCGGTGCGGACATCGAAGCGATGAAACGCTCCATTGCGGGTACTGCCCGTTCAATGGGCCTGAACGTAGAGGGTTAAGACAATGGCTAAAATGACTAAGCGCATGCGCGTAATCCGCGAAAAAGTTGATGTCACCAAAGAGTACGACATCAACGAAGCCGTTGCTCTACTGAAGGAACTGGCGACTGCAAATTTCGTTGAAAGTGTTGACGTTTCTGTCAACCTTGGCATCGATGCTCGTAAATCAGATCAAAACGTTCGTGGCGCGACCGTACTGCCTAACGGTACAGGGCGTGACATCCGTGTTGCTGTGTTCACACAAGGTGCGAACGCTGACGCGGCGAAAGAAGCCGGTGCGGATATCGTCGGTATGGAAGATCTTGCTGAACAAGTGAAGAAAGGCGAAATGAACTTTGACGTCGTCGTCGCTTCACCAGACGCAATGCGCGTTGTTGGTCAGCTAGGTACCATCCTAGGCCCACGTGGTCTGATGCCAAACCCGAAAGTGGGTACGGTCACCCCTAACGTTGCTGAAGCGGTTAAAAACGCGAAAGCAGGTCAGGTTCGTTATCGTAACGACAAGAATGGCATCATTCATACCACTATCGGTAAAGTAGACTTTGACGCGAACAGCCTGAAAGAAAACCTGGAAGCGCTGTTGGTGGCACTGAAGAAGGCGAAGCCAACTTCAGCTAAAGGTACTTACATCAAGAAAGTTAGCCTTTCTACAACCATGGGTGCTGGTGTTTCTCTTGACCAAAACTCTTTGGAAGCAAGCGTTAACTAATTGCGACAAGCGAGAGAGTCGTTTATACTCTCTCGCTTGACAATTTTATGGCTGAGTTTGCTTCGGCAAACTTCGTCCAAGACCGTAGGCGTTCATTACGAACTTAATCTTCCTACGTAGACGGTGCCAGAACATGATAGATTTCTCGTCTTTCTTGGATCTGCACCGTACAAGCTCTCTCTGCAAAGCTGTAGAGAGTGGTGTTAAACAATCCAGGAGCAAATCCAAATGGCTTTAAACCTTCAAGACAAAAAAGCAATTGTTGCTGAAGTCAACGAAGCTGCCAGTGGAGCCCTGTCTGCAGTAGTTGCTGATTCTCGCGGTGTCGCGGTGGACGCAATGACTTCTCTACGTAAACAAGCGCGTGAAGCGGGCGTTTACATGAAAGTCGTGCGTAACACTCTGGCTCGCCGTGCAGTTGAAGGCACTGAGTATGAGTGTCTGCAAGACACTTTTGTTGGCCCAACTCTGATTGCGTTTTCTAACGAGCACCCAGGTGCCGCTGCGCGTCTTTTCAAAGACTTCGCAAAAGAAAACAAAGAGTTTGAGGTTAAATCTGCTGCATACGAAGGCGCGATCACTGACCCAGAGGTACTGGCGACACTGCCAACGTACGACGAAGCAATTGCACGCCTAATGATGGGCTTGAAAGAAGCTTCTGCCGGCAAGCTGGTTCGTACTATCGCCGCTGTTCGCGATCAAAAAGACGCGGCCTAATCGCCCGTTTAATTTGGTTGCTTAATCCTTTTATTGTTGACTTTAAAGAGAATTGTTATGTCTATCACTAACGAGCAAATCCTAGACGCAATTGCAGACATGTCTGTAATGCAAGTTGTTGAGCTTATCGAAGCTATGGAAGAAAAATTCGGCGTATCAGCGGCAGCAGCCGTTGTTGCTGGCGGTGCGGCTGAAGGCGCAGCGGTTGAAGAGCAAACCGAATTTGACGTTATCCTAACTGAAGCGGGTGCGAACAAAGTAGCCGTTATCAAAGCGGTACGTGGCGCAACGGGTCTAGGCCTGAAAGAAGCGAAAGCGCTTGTTGACGGCGCACCAGCACCTCTGAAAGAAGGTGTTGAGAAAGAAGAAGCTGACGCGCTTAAAGCGCAGCTAGAAGAAGCTGGTGCTTCTGTTGAAGTTAAGTAATTTATACTTAATTTCCTAGCCTGAAAAGGCATTGGCTGGTGGCTAAAAAGCCACCGGCCTTTTTGCGCTGTAGGGCAGTAGTGAAATTTTCACCCCGTTTTATCACTGCTGACCATGCAAAAAAAATCAAAGCAAGCGCTTTGATTTTCCTACACTAAACGGTGGTTGTTTAGTCACTGTCCCTTGTACTGGACAGTTTGGGTCACTTATCAGCGAGCTGAGGAACCCTATGGTTTACTCTTATACCGAGAAAAAGCGTATCCGTAAGGATTTTGGTAAGCGTCCGCAAGTTCTGGACGTGCCATACTTGCTGTCGATCCAGCTTGAATCTTTTAAGAACTTTATCGAGCAGGATCCAGAAGGGCAATACGGTCTTGAAGCTGCCTTTCGCTCTGTCTTTCCAATTCAGAGCTACAACGGCAATTCCGAGCTGCAATACGTTAGCTATCGTCTCGGTGAGCCAGTTTTCGATGTCAAAGAATGCCAAATTCGCGGCGTAACCTATTCGGCCCCACTACGCGTCAAACTGCGCTTGGTGATGTTTGATAAGGATGCCCCGGCTGGTACCGTTAAAGACATCAAAGAACAAGAAGTCTATATGGGCGAAATTCCGCTCATGACTGAAAATGGTACCTTTGTCATCAATGGTACTGAGAGGGTTATCGTATCCCAGCTGCACCGTAGTCCGGGCGTCTTTTTCGACAGCGATAAGGGTAAAACCCATTCCTCAGGAAAAGTGCTATATAACGCACGCGTGATCCCATACCGTGGTTCATGGTTGGATTTCGAATTCGATCCTAAGGATATCGTATACGTTCGTATCGATCGTCGTCGTAAGCTGCCAGCTTCGATTATTCTGCGTGCGCTGGAATACACCACTGAAGAGATTTTGGACCTGTTCTTCGAAAAAGTTGTTTTCGAAGTTAAAGGTAAATCTCTAGTGATGGAGTTGGTACCTGATCGCCTACGTGGTGAAACCGCGAGCTTTGATATCGAAGCGGATGGCAAAGTCTACGTGGAGCAGGGTCGTCGAATCACTGCGCGTCATATCCGTCAGTTGACGAAAGATAACGTTGATCACATCGAAGTACCAGTTGAGTACATTGCGGGCAAGATCTCTGCACGTGAGTACGTCAATCAGGACACTGGCGAAGTGATTGTCTCGGCTAACCAAGAGGTCAGCCTGGAGACACTGGCGCAGTTGTCGCAAGCAGGTCATAAACGTATCGAAACCCTGTTTACCAATGATCTGGACCATGGCCCGTACATGTCAGATACCTTGCGTATCGACAACACCACGGACCGTCTGACGGCGCTAGTTGAAATCTATCGCATGATGCGTCCTGGCGAGCCACCAACGCGTGAAGCCGCCGAGCAACTGTTTGAGAGTCTGTTCTTCTCCGAAGACCGCTATGATTTATCATCTGTGGGTCGTATGAAGTTCAACAGCTCGTTGGGTCGTGACGACCTCACTGGACCTGGCGTACTGAGCAAAGAAGACATCATTGAGGTGATGCGTAAACTGATCCATATCCGTAACGGTATTGGCGAAGTGGACGATATTGATCACCTCGGTAACCGCCGTATTCGCTCTGTGGGTGAAATGGCAGAAAACCAGTTCCGTGTGGGCTTGGTACGTGTAGAGCGTGCAGTAAAAGAGCGTTTGAGCTTGGGCGATCTCGATAACGTGATGCCACAAGACTTGATTAACGCCAAGCCTATCTCTGCGGCGGTGAAAGAGTTCTTTGGTTCGTCTCAGCTGTCACAGTTTATGGATCAAAACAACCCATTGTCTGAGGTCACGCACAAGCGTCGTATCTCTGCCTTGGGTCCAGGTGGTCTGACACGTGAGCGTGCTGGTTTCGAAGTGCGTGACGTACACGCAACGCACTATGGTCGCCTATGTCCGATCGAAACACCGGAAGGGCCGAACATCGGTCTGATTAACTCACTGTCTGCGTTTGCGCGCTGCAACGCTTATGGCTTCCTGGAAACACCTTACCGTAAAGTGGTTGACGGTAAAGTGACGGACCAAATTGATTATCTGTCGGCGATTGAAGAAGGCCATTATGTTATCGCGCAGGCTAACGCTGCGTTGAACGAAGATGGGTCTTTCACCGATGAGCTGATCACCGCGCGTGAAACGGGTGAGTCAGGTTTGCACCCACGCGACCATGTTCAGTATATGGACGTTGCGACTAACCAAGTCGTTTCCGTGGCTGCGTCGCTGATCCCATTCCTTGAGCATGATGATGCGAACCGTGCCTTGATGGGTGCGAACATGCAACGTCAAGCTGTACCAACATTGCGTGCGCAAAAGCCGCTAGTGGGTACGGGTATCGAGCGTAATGTAGCGGTTGACTCAGGGGTGACCGCGGTAGCCAAACGTGGCGGTACCATTCAGTCGGTTGACGCCTCACGTATTGTGGTGAAAGTGAATGAAGATGAATTGGTACCAGGCGAAGCCGGTATCGACATCTACAGCTTGATCAAATACACACGTTCTAACCAGAACACCTGTATTAACCAGCGTCCAACCGTGATGCCGGGCCACGAAGTGGCAAAAGGTGACGTACTGGCTGACGGCCCATCGACTGACTTGGGCGAGCTAGCACTGGGTCAGAACATGCGTATCGCGTTTATGCCGTGGAACGGTTACAACTTTGAGGATTCTATCCTTATTTCTGAGCGAGTGGCTCAGGAAGACCGTTTGACCACTATCCACATCCAAGAGCTGTCTTGTGTGGCGCGTGACACTAAGCTGGGTAGCGAAGAAATCACCGCGGATATTCCAAACGTGGGTGAAGCGGCGCTGTCTAAGCTGGATGAGTCAGGGGTTGTGTATATCGGTGCCGAAGTGAAAGGCGGCGATATCATGGTCGGCAAAGTGACGCCAAAAGGCGAAACGCAACTGACACCAGAAGAGAAGCTGCTGCGTGCCATTTTCGGTGAAAAAGCGTCTGACGTGAAAGACTCGTCACTGCGTGTACCGAATGGTGTGTCTGGTACGGTTATCGATGTACAAGTCTTTACTCGCGATGGCGTAGAAAAAGACAAGCGTGCACTCGAAATCGAAGAAATGCAGTTAAAAGAAGCCAAAAAAGACCTGACCGAGGAGTTCTCTATCCTTGAAGGCGGTCTGATGGCACGTGTTCGCACACTGCTTTCTCAAGCCGGTTATACCGACAACCAGCTCGACGGCATGGATCGTCAGACCATGTTGACGCAAACGCTGGATGATGAAGCACAGCAAACCCAGCTTGAGCAATTGGCTGAGCAATACGACGAAATCAAAGCCGACTTTGATAAGAAATTCGATACCAAGCGTCGCAAGATCACTCAAGGTGATGACCTTGCCCCAGGCGTGTTGAAGATTGTAAAAGTCTACCTTGCGGTGAAACGTCGCATTCAGCCAGGCGATAAGATGGCCGGTCGTCACGGTAACAAAGGTGTTATCTCTAAGATCAACCCGATCGAAGATATGCCTTACGATGAGTCAGGCGAGCCTGTTGACTTGGTACTGAACCCATTGGGTGTACCTTCGCGGATGAACATCGGTCAGATCCTAGAAACGCACTTGGGTCTGGCGGCGAAAGGTATTGGTGACAAGATCAACCGCATGCTTAAAGAGCAGCAGGAACTGGCGAAATTCCGTGAGTTCTTGCAGAAGGTCTATGATCTGGGTGAGACCCGTCAGGAAGTGGACATCAGTAAACTGACTGACGAGGAAGTTCGCACGTTGATCAATAACCTGCGTGATGGTCTGCCAACCGCATCTCCTGTCTTTGATGGTGCGCCTGAGCCGGTTGTCAAAGAGCTATTGAAACTGGGTGATTTGCCAGAGTCAGGTCAGCTTGACCTTTACGATGGCCGCACAGGTGAGAAGTTTGAGCGTCCAGTAACCGTGGGTTACATGTACATGCTGAAACTGAACCACCTTGTTGACGACAAGATGCACGCCCGTTCAACAGGCTCTTACAGCTTGGTCACGCAGCAGCCGCTGGGTGGTAAGGCACAGTTCGGTGGTCAGCGCTTCGGTGAGATGGAAGTATGGGCACTGGAAGCATACGGTGCTGCCTATACCCTGCAAGAAATGCTCACCGTGAAGTCGGATGACGTTAATGGCCGTACCAAGATGTATAAAAACATCGTGGATGGCGACCATCGTATGGAGCCGGGCATGCCGGAATCTTTCAACGTATTGCTGAAAGAAATCCGCTCGTTGGGTATCAACATCGAGCTGGAAGACGAGTAAGCCACGCGCTACTCTCTCCGGTAAGAATATGAAGGCGCTGCCGGTCAGCGCCTTTATGGGTCAACTCCTCACAGGAGCCGATTGTGAAAGACTTACTTAAGTTTCTGAAAGCACAACATAAGACCGAAGAATTTGATTCGATCAAAATCGGTCTTGCCTCACCTGACATGATTCGCTCATGGTCGTTTGGTGAAGTGAAAAAGCCAGAAACCATTAACTACCGTACCTTTAAGCCTGAACGTGACGGTTTGTTCTGTGCACGTATCTTTGGCCCGGTCAAAGACTATGAGTGTCTTTGCGGTAAGTACAAGCGCCTCAAGCACCGCGGCGTCATTTGTGAAAAATGTGGCGTTGAAGTTACTCAGACCAAAGTACGCCGTGAGCGTATGGGTCACATTGAGCTGGCTTCTCCTGTTGCCCACATTTGGTTCCTGAAGTCGCTGCCATCGCGCATCGGCTTGCTGATGGACATGCCACTGCGTGACATCGAGCGCGTGCTTTACTTTGAGTCGTACATTGTTATCGAACCAGGCATGACCAACCTAGAGCGTGGTCAGATGATGTCTGAGGAACAATACCTAGACGCACTCGAAGAGTGGGGCGACGAATTTGACGCGCGCATGGGCGCTGAAGCAGTCAAAGCACTGCTGGCGAACATGGATCTGTCGGTTGAGACAGAACAAATGCGTGAGCAGCTCGAAGAGACCAATTCTGAGACCAAGCGTAAGAAGATCACCAAGCGTTTGAAGCTGGTTGAATCCTTCTTGCAATCAGGTAACAACCCTGAATGGATGATCCTGACCGTGCTGCCTGTGTTGCCGCCGGATCTACGTCCATTGGTGCCGTTGGATGGTGGCCGCTTTGCGACATCAGATCTTAACGACCTGTATCGCCGCGTGATCAACCGTAACAACCGTTTGAAGCGCCTGCTTGATCTTGCGGCCCCAGACATCATCGTGCGCAACGAAAAGCGCATGCTGCAAGAGTCTGTGGATGCAATGCTGGATAACGGCCGTCGTGGCCGAGCGATCACCGGTTCGAACAAGCGTCCGCTGAAATCGCTGGCTGACATGATCAAAGGTAAGCAGGGTCGTTTCCGTCAGAACCTGCTGGGTAAACGTGTTGATTATTCTGGCCGTTCGGTGATTACCGTGGGTCCATACTTGCGTCTGCATCAGTGTGGTCTGCCAAAGAAAATGGCACTCGAGCTGTTTAAGCCGTTTATCTACGGCAAGCTTGAGACCCGTGGTCTGGCGACCACTATCAAAGCCGCCAAGAAGATGGTTGAGCGCGAAGAAGCTGTGGTATGGGATATCTTGGATGAAGTCATCCGTGAACACCCTGTCCTGCTGAACCGTGCACCAACGCTTCACCGTTTGGGTATCCAAGCGTTTGAACCTGTGCTTATCGAAGGTAAAGCGATTCAGCTACACCCATTGGTGTGTGCGGCCTATAACGCTGACTTCGATGGTGACCAGATGGCTGTTCACGTACCGCTGACGCTGGAAGCCCAGCTCGAAGCGCGTGCGTTGATGATGTCGACCAACAACATCCTATCGCCAGCATCCGGTGATCCTATCATCGTACCGTCTCAGGACGTGGTACTGGGTCTTTACTACATGACCCGTGAGAAGGTGAACGGTAAAGGCGAAGGTATGTACTTGGCTGGTCCAGGTGAAGCTGAAAAAGTTTACCGTACCGGTCATGCTGAACTGCATAGCCGTGTAAAAGTGCGCATCAAGCAAATCGATATCGATGAGATGGGCGCTCGCACTGAGAAAGTAGAGCTAGTCGATACCACAGTTGGCCGTGCCATGCTGTGGACCATCGTGCCGGAAGGCCTGTCATTTGACTTGGTTAACCAGCCGCTGGGCAAAAAGCAAATCTCTAACTTGCTCAACACCTGTTACCGTAAGTTGGGTCTGAAAGATACGGTTATCTTTGCTGACCAAATCATGTACACAGGTTTTGCTTACTCAGCGCTATCGGGCACCTCTGTCGGTATCGACGACATGGTGATCCCACAAGCGAAATACGATCTGATTGAAGCGGCTGAGAGTGAAGTTGCGGAAATCCAAGAGCAATTCCAGTCGGGTCTGGTGACCGCTGGTGAGCGCTATAACAAAGTGATCGATATTTGGGCGGCGGCGAACGAGCAAGTCGCGAAAGCCATGATGGATAATCTGTCTAACGAGACAGTGATTAACCGTGACGGTGAAGAAGAGACGCAAAGCTCGTTCAACAGCGTATACATGATGGCCGATTCAGGCGCACGTGGTTCTGCTGCACAGATCCGTCAGCTCGCTGGTATGCGTGGCCTGATGGCGAAACCGGATGGTTCGATCATCGAAACGCCAATCACCGCGAACTTCCGTGAAGGTCTGAACGTACTTCAGTACTTTATTTCCACGCACGGTGCGCGTAAAGGTCTCGCGGATACCGCATTGAAGACGGCGAACTCAGGTTACCTGACGCGTCGTCTGGTTGACGTTGCCCAAGACGTGGTAGTGACCGAAACCGATTGTGGTACCGAAGGCGGTATCCACATGATGGCGGTTATCGAAGGCGGTGACGTAAAAGAAGCGCTGCGTGAGCGTGTGCTGGGCCGTGTGGTGGCCGAAGATGTGCTCAAGCCGGGTACAGAAGAAGTGCTGGCACCACGCAATACTCTGTTGGACGAGAAATGGTGTGACATCCTTGAGCACCACTCTGTCGACAAGGTCAAAGTGCGCTCTGTCGTGACCTGTGAAACTGACTTTGGTTGCTGCGCGAACTGTTACGGGCGTGACTTGGCACGTGGTCACTTGGTTAACCACGGTGAATCTGTGGGCGTTATCGCCGCTCAGTCTATCGGTGAGCCAGGTACACAGCTGACCATGCGTACCTTCCACATCGGTGGTGCGGCATCGCGTGCAGCAGCAGAAAACAACATCCAGGTGAAGAACAAAGGTTCTATGCACCTGCACAATGCCAAGTCTGTGACTAACAGCGATGGTAAGCTAGTGATTACCTCGCGTGCCACAGAAATGACCATTGTGGATGAGTTTGGCCGTACCAAAGAGAGCTACAAAGTTCCTTACGGTGCCATGCTTGGTAAGCAAGACGGTGAAGCCGTTGAAGCCGGCGACGTGGTGGCTAACTGGGACCCACACACCATGCCAATCATCACTGAGGTAGAAGGTAGCCTTCGCTTCGTGGATATGATTGATGGTGCGACTATGCAGCGTCAAACGGACGAGCTAACTGGTCTGTCTTCTATTGTGGTTATGGATGCGTCTGAGCGCCCATCATCCGGTAAAGACAAGCGTCCTGCAGTGAAGTTGGTGGATGCTCAAGGCAACGACGTGATGGTACCCGGCACTGATATGCCGGTTCAGTACTTCTTGCCAGGTAAAGCGATTGTTCAACTGGACGATGGTGCAAGCGTTGGTATTGGTGACACCCTTGCTCGTATCCCGCAAGAAAGCGGCGGTACCAAGGATATTACTGGTGGTCTACCACGTGTTGCTGACCTGTTTGAAGCACGTAAGCCAAAAGAGCCTGCTATCTTGGCAGAGATCACAGGTACTGTTTCCTTCGGTAAAGAAACCAAAGGTAAGCGCCGCCTGATTATCACGCCAGAAGAAGGTAAAGCTTACGAAGAGATGATTCCAAAATGGCGTCAGCTTAACGTATTCGAAGGTGAAAAAGTCGAGAAAGGTGATGTGATCGCAGACGGTCCTGAATCACCACACGACATTCTGCGCTTGCGTGGCATTCACGCGGTTGCAGAATACATCACTAACGAAGTCCAAGACGTTTACCGTCTGCAGGGCGTTAAGATCAACGATAAGCACATCGAGACCATCGTGCGTCAGATGCTGCGTAAGGTGACCATTAAGTCTGCCGGTGATACAGAGTTCTTGGAAGGCGAGCAGGTGGAATACTCACGTGTGATGATTGCTAACCGCGATCTGGAAGCGGAAGGCAAGCAGCCGGCGACCTTTGGTCGTGATCTGCTGGGTATCACCAAAGCCTCGTTGGCGACTGAGTCATTCATCTCAGCGGCATCGTTCCAGGAAACGACGCGCGTGCTAACTGAAGCAGCCGTGGCCGGTAAGCGTGATGACTTGCGTGGTCTGAAAGAGAACGTGATTGTGGGTCGTCTGATCCCAGCCGGTACTGGCTTCGCGTATCACAAAGATCGCCAAGCGAAACGTGCCGAGCCAGAGCAGCCTGTGGCACCACAGGTCGATGCTGAGCAAGCCTCGCAAGATCTTGCTGCACTGCTAAATGCAGGTCTGAACGACGACAGCTAAGCGTGGAAGCGTTGATAACATCAACGCCCACAGCGAAATAAAAAGGCACCTCTTCGGAGGTGCCTTTTGTTTATCTGGCGTGTGGGGTTGTCAGTGATGACAGCAACAAAAAAGCCGCCTAGGTTGGCGGCGTTATACGGCTAAACGGTAGGTTGAGTTACGCACCGGGTGGATGAGCAAGGCTGTCGGCAATGACGCGAATCAGGGTATCCTCTAACTCAAAACGCTGCTCTAGCCACTCACCAATCGCAGACATGTCTTGGTCGAAATCCGTGGCGTCATAATCATCATCGTCGAGGTCGACCGCGCTAAATTTATCGTTGTAGTCCAGCAGTGGATCAGTCGTGTCGACAATACGGAAATAGAGGTTGTCTGTCTCTTTGGTGGCAGAGAAGCCTGTCGACTGCCAACGTTCCATGACCATATTATAAATTTTGAAGTGACCGGTGGAGATGTAATCGACTAGGTAGTCACAGAAGCGGTCAAGCTCCGCTTTGGTTGGCAAGGTTTGCTTCTTTTTCGCGGCCACGCCAGCCACATTGTAATATTCCACCAACAGTTGGCGACGTAGCTCGAGCCAGTAATCGATAACCTCGTCGTAACCGCTCCATTGTGCTTTGGTTCGTTCGAGTTGTCTCAGCATGATCGGTATCCTCGTGATCGACCAGCGAATGAATGGCACTATATAAGGCCGGCTGAAAATTAACGGGCTGCTCAATCCTTTGCATCACGTTATAAAGCTAGATTGCCAGTATTCAAGTATAGCTGCAAGGCTAAGGAAGTGACCATGTCTCAGAATCAACAAGCCGTCTATGTGTGCGCGATGACCAAGGGCAAACTTTGGCTACCAGAGGGTGAGCTGCCATGTATCCCCTTGTCGCAGTTGCCCTTTTCCGGCGGTGATATGGTGACTGTCGGTCACTATCAGCAGCTGCCTGTAGTCGGGGTATTTAATTGTAACCCGGTGCTTCCGGATGATGAGATGGCCGGTTTACGAGACTTACTCCCCAGCCTGTCAGCCGACTTGTTTGCATTAGTGGGGCGTGTGGTTCAGCTCGATTATATGCGCCAGCAGCAAGCGTATTGTGGTCGCTGTGGTCAGCGCACGGAGTTTAACGCTCAGGCGATAGCGATGCGGTGTGCCAACTGTCAGCGTCACGATTATCCGCGTGTGTCGCCTTGTGTGATTGTGGCGGTACGTGATGATAAGCGGTTACTACTCGCACAACATCCAAGGCATAAAACGGGGATGTACACCGTGATTGCTGGGTTCGTCGAGCCCGGAGAAACACTCGAACAGTGTGTGGCGCGTGAGGTCGAGGAAGAGACGGGCATTCGTGTTAAAAATATCCGTTATATGGATAGCCAGCCTTGGGCGTTTCCCTCCAATCTGATGATGGGCTTCTTGGCGGACTATGCGGACGGTCAGCTAAGGCCAGATTATGAGGAATTGACGGATGCACAATGGTTTGACTGCGACGCCCTACCGCCAGTCGCGCCTAAAGGCACCATTGCTCGACGTCTTATTGAGGCCAGCTGCACCTTGGCACAGGCATAAAAAAACCCGGCCGTAGGGGAGCCGGGGTAAGATGCGAACATGTTGTCTTTCGTAGACCTATTGTCGTTATAGGTTGGTTGTAACATGTGGTTAAATGATCAGCAATCCTTTGCCGTCCCTAGGTGACAGTTTTATGATCCTGTTAACAAAGCTTGGCTGTTGTTGCTGTCGCACAGTGATACAATGAGCGCCACTATTCGCATACAGGTTTAACACAATGACCGAATTAAAAAACGATCGTTATTTACGCGCCCTCTACAAGCAACCAGTCGATTGCACGCCGGTATGGATGATGCGTCAAGCGGGTCGTTATCTGCCGGAGTATCGTGAACTGCGCGCGCAAGCGGGGGACTTTTTGTCATTGTGTAAAAACGCCGAGCTGGCTTGCGAAGTCACCATGCAGCCACTGCGTCGTTTCGATTTAGATGCGGCGATCTTGTTCTCAGACATCCTCACCATTCCTGATGCGATGGGGCTCGGGCTGTACTTTGAAACGGGCGAGGGCCCCAAGTTTTCCCGCCCCATCACCTGTAAAGCTGATGTGGATAAAATTGGCATGCCCGATCCCGAAGGGGAGTTGCAGTATGTGATGAACGCTGTGCGTACCATCCGTCGCGAGTTAAATGGTGACGTGCCCTTGATTGGTTTCTCGGGGAGCCCGTGGACGCTGGCGACCTACATGGTGGAAGGGGGGACCTCAAAAGCCTTTACCAAAATCAAAAAGATGATGTATGCCGAGCCTCAAACGCTGCATGCCTTGCTCGATAAACTTGCCGATAGCGTGATCAGCTATTTGAATGCCCAAATTAAAGCCGGCGCTCAGTCGGTCATGGTGTTTGATACCTGGGGGGGCGTGCTCACGCCACGCGACTATAACGACTTTTCTTTGCAGTATATGCAGAAAATCGTGGATGGTCTTATTCGCGAAAACGACGGTCGTCGTGTTCCAGTGACGCTGTTTACCAAAAATGCCGGCATGTGGTTAGAGCGTATTGCGGCCACAGGGTGTGACGGTGTGGGGCTTGATTGGACCATTAACATCGCGGATGCCAAAGCGCGAATTGGCGACAAAGTGGCGCTGCAAGGCAATATGGATCCATCAATGCTCTATGCGAGCCCAGAACGCATTCGCCAAGAAGTTTCCACCATCCTAGAAGGGTTTGGCGAAGGCACGGGCCATGTGTTTAACCTTGGACATGGCATTCATTTGGATGTGCCGCCAGAAAACGCAGGTGCCTTCATTGATGCGGTGCATGAACTCTCGCGCCCTTACCACGATTAGTAAAACACGCTCGCCAGTTGGCGAGCGTTGTTCTTTTTAGCCTCAATCGTATAAAGCCTGTTGAACGTGATAGCGCATGGCGGGCACCACCTCCTCTTCAAACCACGGATTGCGACGTAACCACAAGGTGTTTCTGGGGGAAGGGTGAGGCAGCGCAAAGGTGTGAGGCGCCCACTTTTGCCAGTGCTTGACGGTCTCGGTCAATGTTTTTGGTTTATTGGCTAAATAGTACCGCTGTGCATATTGGCCAATCAGCAAGGTTACCGCAACGTGAGGAAGATGCGCTTTGATTGCCTGGTGCCAAACAGGCGCGCAGATACGTGCCGGCGGCAAATCGCCCGATTGACCTTTGCCGGGATAACAAAAACCCATGGGCATGATGGCAAATAAATCTGGCTGGTAAAACTGCTCGCGAGTGACCCCCAGCCATTCCCGCAAACGATCACCACTAGGGTCATTAAATGGCAGCCCACTCTCATGCACACGTTGTCCTGGTGCTTGGCCGATAATCAGTACTCGCGCGTTAGCACTGGCTTGGATAACAGGGCGAGGTCCATCGGATAGCCAGTGTTGGCATAACCGACACGCTCGGGCCGCGGCTAAAGCCGTGTCTAAATCCTCGAAAAGCATCTAGTAACCTTTGTCAAAATCGACTGAGTGCATGAGCGGTTCGCCTGCATGCCAGCGGCGATAGTTATCGGCAAATAGCGCAAACACCTGCTCAGGAAAACTGACCGCCGCAATATGGGGAGTCACTCTCACGTTGGGGTGTGTCCAAAAGGGATGCTGCTTCGGCAGTGGCTCTTGTTGCATTACATCCAAGACCGCCAGGCGTAGTTTTTTGTTGTCTAAAGCGTCGAGCAGGGCGAGCTCATCCACGGTCGCGCCACGGCCAACGTTAATAAACAAGAGATGTTGCCCATGCTGCCAAAAAACTGCATTCAGGCATTGGTATGTGGCTGGCGTCGCGGGCAAGGTACTGACCAAAACATCTACCTCGCCCAAGCGTTGCTGTAATGCTGGCAGCGTCAGTGTGTGATCAAAACTATCGACGGGCCGCCCATCTTGGTTGACGCCAAGTACGGTCATGCCAAAGGCGTGTGCGACGGTCGCGATATGCTGGCCAATCGCCCCTGTGCCTAAGAGGGCGAGCGTTTGTCTTCGCAACGACTGATAGGGCTGAGGCTGCCAGCAACGCTGTGCTTGCTGTTCGGCATACTGGCTTATATGCCGGCTTTCATTGAGCACAAACCCGAAGACATATTCGGCCATCAATGCGCCGAAAATACCGCGCACATTGGTGAGCTGATAGTCGCGGAAAGGGGCTTTAATCAGGGCATCGGTACCGGCAAAGGTCGACTGAAGCCAACGCAATGCCTTGGCGTTGGGTAATAGCGGGGCCGCAAGCGGCGGATCGGCCAACCAGATACTGGCCTCCTCTGCGGATGAGGTGATAGCGAGATCGGGAAGTTGAGCCGTTTCAAGCAACTGGTGATACGTCTCGACATGCTCGCTGATAACGTAGATTTTATCCACAAAGGCTCCTTTTTATGGTGGGGGGAATCAAGTACACTGGCCGCATTCCATGAGGACAACATACCTTCCCGATATTAAAGACTCACTGACTATGTTACGAAACCCTTTACAACTGCGTTTGGAAAAATGTGAAAACTGGCAGCACATTAGTTTTATGGCTGCGCTGGTGGAACGTATGGTCCCTAACTATGCGCTCTACTGTGCCCAAACTGAATTTGCCGACCCGCAAGCGTTTCGCAATATTCTCGATGCGGTATGGGAATCGCAGACGGTTAAAAGTGCCAAAATTGACTTCGAACGACAATTGGAAAAGCTAGAGCCATTAATTCCGGTCGCTGATGAGGATGCCATTTATCTGACTTATCCGGCGATTGATGCCTGCATCGCCTTGTCTCAGCTTCTTCACGCTTTGTTAGATCGTGATGAAATCTTGCCCATTACATTAAAAGTTTCTCAGCAGTCGGTCCTCAGCGTAGCGCAGCTTGAAGAAGCGCAGACCGGTGAGGCGGTGACGGATGAGAATCAAAAGAGGTTTGAAGCGGTTTGTGAAGAGTGGGATGCCCAATGGGCGATTTTCCGTGTGCTAAAAAGTGCGGAAAGCCGTGATGTGGAGATGATCAAAAGCATCCGCCAAGAGCTGCGTGAGGCGGGCGTCAGTAACCTTGGATTAGGTGTCGAGTAAGCACGCGTCACCCGATAAAAAGGCGGCGCGAGCCGCCTTTTCTGATCATGACTCATCCGTATGTCGCTGGACCGGTGGTTCATCGTCATCTTGGCTTTCAATCATGTTGTGCTGCTTCTTCCATGCATCCCAACGTTGATACGCGAGCTGTTGCATATCAGTTACCGTGTCTGCCTCATCGATAATTTCTCGCCCGGTTAAGTACTCAAACACATCCTCCAAGGTGATAATACCTTGCACCGTGCCATATTCATCGACAATCATCGCCAACTGAGCGCGGCGGATCATTAAGATATCAAACGCTTGCAAAACACTGTTCCCGGGAAGGATCACCGCGAGGGGGCGCATGAGATTGCCTATCGGCGTTTGGCCTGCGCCTTGGGTTTTGGCTTCATAGATATTGGACTTGTGGACAAAGCCTAGAATATCGTCACGCTGTTCACCGTAAACCAGTGGGCGAGAGAACGGGCAGTCACCGTGCTCGTCAAGGAAGGTATTCACATCCATCTCGGCAGGAATGCGAAACAGGACCGGGCGCGGTGTCATCAGCTGTGTTGCGGGCAGGTCACGTAACTTCAGCATGTTATGAAGCATTTGTGTTTCGTCTTCCCCCATTTCCCCACTTTCTGATGCCAGCATTGCCATCGCTGAGATTTCATCACGTAGTTTAACATGGGTGGTATCCGCGCTGAGCCGCTTGGTGATCTGCTCAGACAGCCAAACGAATGGCGTCAGTGCCCACACCATCCACTTGAGTACCAGTGCCGCGCCAGGGGCTAATTGGGGCCAGAAGTTGGCGCCAATGGTTTTGGGAATGATTTCTGAGAGAAGCAGAATGGCAAGCGTCAATACGGCGGAGAATACGCCGACCCACGCGTCACCAAACACGTGAGCCGCTTGTGCCCCCGCGCCAGCTGCCCCGACTGTATGGGCGATGGTATTGAGGGTTAAAATGGAGGCCAAAGGGCGATCAATATCCTTTTTAAGCGCATTGAGGCGCTCGGCGGCAGGGTGCCCTTGGTGGCGGAGATTCGCAATGTAGCTGGGTGTGATACTGAGCAGTACCGCCTCAAGTACGGAGCAAATGAAGGAGACGCCAATCGAAAGCGAGATAAAAAGAACCAGAATGAGCATAGATTTCCGGAGTTAAAAGCCAATCAACACCCTAAAGATCAGGCCATTGGCGGGCTTTTACAACCATTCAACTGAGAAAAAACGCAACAAATTGTGAGATCGCGCTCAGTTTGTGGTTAAAGAGCCTCCATACAGCCACACTCATCGCCACAAACCTTTGCCAGCCGGGCTTCTTTTGAATTAGAGTGACTTCGTCTCTAAAAAACCTAGAAGGGAAGACATAATGAACAAGACCCAACTGATCGACCTGATCGCAGAAAAAGCGGACCTTTCAAAAGCACAAGCGAAAACAGCTTTGGAAGCGACTTTGGGCGGTATTGAAGGCGCCTTGAAAGAAGGCGAGCAGGTACAATTGATTGGCTTCGGTACGTTTAAGCTTAACCACCGTGCAGCACGCACCGGTCGTAACCCACAAACGGGTCAAGAAATTCAAATCGCTGCTGCAAACGTCCCTGCGTTTGTCGCAGGTAAAGCGTTAAAAGACGCTGTTAAGTAAGCACGCATGCTGATGTCGCCATAGCCTCCCGCTATGGCGTTTTTGTCTCTGAGCCCGCCATGCGCTTTCACCTCTGTATACTTGCCTTAGTGATGGCACTGACAGGCTGTTCTAGTGGTAAGCCGCCAACGCCCGTCACTCATACCACCGCATTCGCCGCGGGCGATTATCGCGCCGTTTATTGGCTAGATAGCCAACAGGGGCAGGTTATCGGCTTAGCGGAGAGAGCGTGGCAAGGCGATTACGGCCAGTACCGCAGCGAATATGCTTGGCGAGCGGGTAGTCTGCGTGCCTTAAAGCGTGAAGGAAAAAAGCGGGTCGATAACCGCTTGGTGCCCTTTTCGATGCACGTACGGTTTGACGCCAATGGTGAGCCGGTGTTCCAGCGCTATCATCAAGGTGATGCGCTGTTGCCTTTAGACAGTGCGACGTTATCCCGCTTGTATCAAGAAGCGAATCACATTGAGCGCCAAGCGCAGGCGCAATTAGCCAACAATGTCTCGGTGCTGCAAGCGCAGCGACAAGGTGAACATTGGGTTGATTGCGACGGCGATCGCCAGCGTTGGGCATTGCCCGAGACGATGACACCGTCTTTGGTGCAACGTATTAACCAGCCTGGCACCTTTGTGATTGCGGGAGGCAGCCCTAGTATCGGTCGCGACCAGATAGACTTTTTGGTGCATGTCGAGGGAGAAAAGCGTTGTTTACAGCGTCCTCGCTTATTGGATGAATAAAAAATGCGCCAACAGGGCGCATTTTTTAAATCATGTTGCGACAATTATGCCGTTTGCTCGCGTGAAACGGCGCGGTGGGCGATGTCACAGCGGTAGAAACAACCGGGCCAATGAATCAAGGCCGCGAGCGCGTCAGCCCCTTGTTTTGCCGTGGTCACATTCTCACCTAATGCGGTCGCACAGAGCACACGTCCGCCAGCGGTCACGATATCACCGTCTTTCAGCGCGGTACCGGCATGAAACACTTTGGCCGTCTCACTATCGGTGGGTAAACCCGTGATGCGATCGCCTTTTCGATACTCACCTGGATAGCCGCCAGCGGCTAAGACCACACCCACGGCTGCACGCGGATCCCAGTGAGACTCGACCTTATCAAGGCGTCCCTCTGTGCCCGCCAAGCAAAGCGCAACCAAGTCAGATTGCAAGCGCATCATAATTGGTTGGGTTTCCGGATCGCCGAAGCGACAGTTAAACTCGATCACTTTTGGCTTGCCATCGGCGGTAATCATGAGTCCCGCGTACAAAAAGCCGGTGTAGGGGATGCCATCTGCATGCATTCCCTCTACGGTGGGCATAATCACCTCGTCCATCACGCGTTGGTGAATCGCATCGGTCACCACAGGGGCGGGTGAGTATGCACCCATCCCGCCGGTATTAAGGCCAGTATCGCCTTCACCGACCCGTTTGTGGTCTTGGCTGGTGGCCATGGGGAGCACATGCTCACCATCGACCATGACGATAAAGCTTGCTTCTTCACCTTGCAGGAACTCCTCGATGACCACGCGGTGGCCGGCTTCACCAAACGCATTGCCTGAGAGCATATCGCGCACCGCCTCGGTGGCTTCTTGCTCGGTCATCGCCACAATGACCCCTTTCCCGGCGGCCAAGCCATCGGCTTTGACCACAATGGGCGCACCTTTTTCCGCGATGTAGGCTAGCGCGGGCTCAACCGTCGAAAAGGTTTGGTAGGCGGCAGTGGGAATGCCGTGACGTGCCAAAAAGTCTTTACTGAAGGCTTTTGAGCCTTCAAGTTGTGCCGCTGCTTGAGTAGGGCCAAAGATAGCCAAGCCGTGTTCACGGAAGGCATCGACCACGCCCAAGACCAGTGGCGCTTCTGGGCCCACGATGGTTAAGCCAATCTGTTGCTCGCGCGCAAAGGCCAGCAATCCCTCAACGTCATCAGCAGCAATGGCGATATTGCTGACTTTTTCCTCGTGGGCGGTGCCGGCATTGCCCGGTGCGCAATATACGATTTCAACGTTTGATGACTGCGCGGCTTTCCACGCCAGGGCATGTTCACGGCCACCGCCACCAATCACTAATACCTTCATATTTTCTCCTTCATACCCACTTAGTGGCGGAAATGGCGCATACTGGTAAAGACCATCGCCATGCCATGCTCATTGGCGGCGGCAATCACTTCTTCATCACGCATCGAACCACCCGGTTGGATCACGCAGGTGATCCCAGCGTTTGCCGCAGCATCAATGCCGTCACGGAAAGGGAAGAAAGCATCGGAGGCCATCACGCTACCGGCCACTTCGAGATGCTCATCGGCCGCTTTAATACCGGCTATTTTCGCCGAGTAGACGCGGCTCATTTGGCCGGCGCCGACGCCAATGGTCATGCTGTCTTTAGCATACACAATCGCGTTCGATTTCACGTATTTTGCCACTTTCCAGCAAAATAGCGCATCGTTTAGCTCTTTGTCTGTGGGCTGGCGCTCAGTGACAATACGCAAATCGTCTAAGCCGACCATGCCTTGGTCGCGGGCTTGGACTAACAAGCCGCCGTTAACCCGCTTGCTATCCCAACCTGTGGTGCGCGTTTGCCATTGACCACACTCGAGAAGGCGTACGTTCTTCTTCGCTGCGACCACCGCTTTGGCGGCATCACTGACGCGAGGTGCGATGATCACTTCAACAAATTGACGTTCGACAATGGCTTGTGCCGTGTCGCTGTCCAGTTCACGGTTAAAGGCAATAATGCCACCAAATGCTGAGGTAGGATCGGTTTGATAAGCACGTTGATAGGCGCTGAGTAAGTCTTCACCGATGGCAACGCCACAGGGATTGGCGTGCTTTACAATCACGCAGGCAGGCTGTTCAAACTCTTTCACGCACTCCAGTGCCGCATCGGTGTCAGCGATATTGTTATAAGACAGTGCCTTGCCCTGTAGCTGGGTCGCCGTCGCCACCGAGGCCTCTTGCGGTTGGGCTTCAGTATAAAACGCGCCTGCCTGATGGCTGTTCTCGCCATAGCGCATGTCTTGCTTTTTGACCCAGTGTTGGGTCAGGGTACGTGGGAATGGCGAGTCTTGGCTGTCTTCGGCGTGATGGTAGGCAGGCACTTGGGTGCCAAAGTAATTCGCAATCATGGCATCGTAGGCCGCGGTGTGCTCAAACGCGGCAATGGCTAAATCAAAGCGCGTGGCATGTGTCAAAGACTGCTGGTGCTGATCCATCTCGGTGAGCACGCGATCATAATCTTGGCTGTTCACCACAATGGTGACGTCGGCATGGTTTTTCGCCGCTGAGCGCACCATGGTTGGGCCGCCGATATCGATATTCTCGATGGCTTGCTCGCGTGTGCAATCTGGGTTGGCAACGGTTTGTGCGAACGGGTAGAGATTCACCACCACCATATCAATCGGTGCGATCTGATGCTGTTCCATCACCGCATCGTCTTGACCGCGTCGGCCCAAAATGCCGCCGTGAATTTTCGGGTGGAGGGTTTTCACACGACCATCCATCATTTCGGGGAAACCGGTATGATCGGACACTTCGGTGACCGCAAGGCCGTTTTCTGCGAGTAAACGGGCCGTGCCGCCGGTCGATAGTAGGTCGACACCGCGTTGGGCGAGTGCTTGGGCAAACTCGACCACACCGGTTTTATCAGACACGCTCAGTAACGCGCGACGAATAGGACGCAGATTTTCCATGGCTTAGTTCTCTTCACTGACAGATTGAATGCTTATCAAAGCTCACTATGTATAACAACAGGGGTGAGCTTTATTAAACCGGCAAGCGCCAAAACGGCGCCATTCTATCTGATTTTGTCTGCGCAATCGATTGCTATTTGCTGATGGCGACATTTTTATTGTTTTTACACCTCAGTGCTTTCTGGTTCTCATGCAACGCTGGTCATAAGGGCCCGCCTTTGCTACAAAAAGAGAGTTCATCCAACATGAAAAGGAGCGGTGATGACCAAGTTGCTGCAAATAGGTGAGCTAGCCAAGCACTGTGGTGTCTCCACCGATACGCTGCGCTTTTATGAAAAATCTGGCTTGCTCGCACCGAGTGCACGCACAGAGGGTGGATACCGGCTTTATGCCGATGAGGCCATTAGCCAAGTGATGTTCATTTTACGCGGCAAAGAGATGGGGTTATCGCTTGATGAAATTCACGAGCTGTCTGACATTCGCGAAGAAGCGACGCTACACACCTGTGCAGAAGTAAAAGGGATCACCCAGCGGCGCCTGAATGAGGTCTCAGAGAAGATAGCCGCGCTTGAGCGGGTCAAGCATGCACTGACACGTCTAAATGCCGCCTGCTGCGGGATGGACGACGATGACGCGACTCATTGCTCGATATTAGAAACCCTGGCGGACAGCGAAGACTCCAACTCATGCTGCTAGGGTGGGGCGCTTTGCGCGCTCATAGATAACAAAAACGGGCTAACCGATTGACGGCTAGCCCGTTTTATCATAACCAAACGAATGATTGATTAGCTCGTGCCATATTGTCAGGTTTCTTGTGTTTGTTTGGCTTTTACCTTAGTCCTCTTGGACTAATGAGGTATAGCCTTGTCTTGGATGATTTTTGTACTGAGGGAAGGCCAGACCAAGCTGCTCATTGTCTACCATAGCCTTAAGGTACTGCTGCCGTATTGATTGTTGGTCTCTATCTAAAATGACAGCTAAGGCAGCGGCGGAAACGTAGTGCCCCTGGCATACATTGGCGATAGCAGAGGTCATCTGTTCTTTTCTGAGACGCTTTTTCTTTCTAGGTGCTTGAGCAAAAGCCATTAGCTCTTCTCTGAGGCTACTGCTCAATTCTTCCACTCTGTCTATAAATGGTAAGTCAAAATGCTCTAGAGCGATGAGACGGCCGTGGTTATCTCTATTTGATGGGGGGGCACTATGTTTGGAGCTCTCTTCGTTATATGTGGAGTTAAAACCGTTATGTGTGGAGCTAGGCTTGTTATATGTGGAGGTTTCGAGAGAGCTTGCAATATTTCTAGTACTAATAGAGGCAAATACTTCGTCTGGAGTAGGTAGCGTTACGCCGGGCAATGTGTAGGTCTTTTGTTTCTGCTCCCCATTTGACACAAGAAACCCTTTAGCTTCTAAACGAGGTAAAGCGAGTGTCACTTCCCTTGAGTGACGAGTTGTAAGCTGACAAGCACGTTCATGATTGATCCACCCTTCCACCGCTGCGGTTGTCACAATGAGTTGTTCAAAGTCATCCAATCTGTTAAAGCTCTCACCAAATTGTTGGTGTAGAAGCTTACGAATGTCATTTGGGATTAAACTCGCTGTAGATAGCTCTAATAATGTTTGAGCCGGCGGCATTTTCTCCCAGAGCTTTGGAGTGCGCCAGTTTACGGATTTCCACCCACTAAAGATTTTTGGCATACCAGAACCCGCTCGTTCGCCTAAGCCTATCAGAAGAAACATCTGATGTAGCAGACGGTTGCGACAATCACTGGTTCCCCCTGCAATTACCTCTTCCAGAGGTATTCGCATTAGACCGGGATTTCGAAAACCGAACATATCCGGCCGTTTGACGACTAAAATAGAAACGCGCTCAGTAAAGTCTGCATGGACGATACAATTGACTAGTGCTTCACGAAGTGCAGTGTGAACAGGCGTATCAGCTTTGCGTTGTCCTTGTTCTAGCGTGAATGGTACTTTTAGTTCGGCTGTAAGCTTTTGGTAGACTTTGCGATAGAAATCAAAAAGGTTGCCTGACCAAGTGCCATCAGGGCAGACACGATCAATCCATCGTAGTTCAGTCTTGGCTTCGGGTCGTTCTTGATAATCGACAAAGTAATTAGGCGCTGCTGCGGTAATAGCTTCCCAATTACCGAACATGAGTATGCCTGCTATGGTGATCCCTTGCTTGCCTGTTTCACGGTCTTTTCGCCATCCACCTATCTTTTTGAATAATTCGAAGAGTTCATATTCAAGATATGGATGCTGGGGACTATGTGCTGCGAGCAGGTTGCGGTAGGTCTTCAAGCTATCAATGCTGATATCATCAGCAAAACTGTAATGATCCGAAAGAACTTCATTGTCGCGACTGTCATAGAGCTGTTCAGCGAGCATGCGCTTGACTGTTTCATCGTCACAGCGACGATCTCCCTCGTGTATACGTAAGTAAGTATTTCCGAAAGGCGTTTTCTTCAGATGAACAGGCTTTTGCTTGCGAGATGCAGGTGGAACGTGAACAGCCAGTACAGGCTTATCCTGTAGCATTACATGTTGTACATCCTGATTGGATATTACATTGCTACTGACCTTGTCGCGATCATTGAGTTGATTGAAAAGGTCTGTTTTCACTTTTTCGGGTTCGCTGACGCCAACAGGAGTGAACTCACCATGTTTTTCTAGAACACCGAGTATAACCCACCCGCCACGGCCGTTGGCCATGGCCGAGTAGGATGACCAGAAGTCTTTGGGCAATGCTCCTTTACCGTCTCTACCGCCAGCCAGTTTGAACTCGACTTGGTCAGACTCAACCAGGGTTTTTAGGTCTAGGATATCCTCGATAGCTATGTTCATTTGCTCGCCGCTGCGTATGGTGGTGTCTGTTCAGCTTGATAAGACTTAATATGATACTGTTTTTTAAAGGCTCGATCTGCTGGTGAAGCAGCAGATTGTATGATCTCTGTCGTTATGACCAACTGAAATAGCTTGCGTGCCACAAGTGATGTTCTTCAAATCAACGATCTAGATTATTCTTTATGAGAGGCTGACAGCGGTCTGAAAAACTTCTGGGAGACAAGGCTAAGCGCAGAGACATGAAACGCCAGCTGAGGTGCATGGAGTTATCTTAAATGGTCAACTTCAGTCTGAGTGTCATGCTTGTGCCTGAATCGCCAATGATTTGTTAGGCAGCTTTTAGTTATCTAAACTCGCTAAAAGAGGTGTCTATGAGCATAAACGTGATCCCGAACCATTAAAAGCCGAAGCAGTAAAACAGTTATTGTAGCCGGTCAGGGTTAATTGGTTGATATGCAAAGCCTTAAGCCTTTATCGAATGGACATGTTAGGGGAACAGATAACAAAAAAGCCGTGTCCCAAGAAGGTGGCACGGCTTTATTATCAAGGATTTATTCCTCGGCAATCAGTTCATGCCGTATTTTTTCAGTTTCTTACGCAATGTACCGCGGTTGATGCCCATCATGGTGGCTGCGCGGGTTTGGTTGCCGCGCGTGTATTGCATGATGGTATCCAGCAGTGGCTGCTCAACTTCTGCGAGGACAAGCTCATACAGATCGTTGACTTCCTGGCCATTCAATTGCGCGAGGTAGTTCTTCAAGGACGCTTTTACAGAGTCACGAAGTGGCTTTTGCGTAATTTGATCTTGTGAAGTTACAGTCGTTACTGTCAATGTTTCGGAAGTCAGGTTTTGTTCGAACATATTCTGTCAGCTCTTCTCGTATTTATGCAACGTTGTCGAAGTAGCCTTGCAGCGCATCGATCTGCTGTGGTGCATCTTCGATTGCGTTGAAGGTGCGGCGAAAGTCGCCAATTTGGTCATGCTCTTTTAGGTACCAGCCCACGTGTTTACGGGCAATACGTAACCCTTTGAGCTCCCCATAAAACTGATGAAGCTCTTGAACATGACCCAACAAAATCGTCCTAACCTCTTCTAACGAAGGGGCAGGCAAGTGCTCACCTGTGGTGAGATAGTGGTGGATTTCGCGAAAAATCCACGGGCGTCCCTGAGCAGGGCGACCAATCATTACCGCATCCGCACCCGTGTAGTCGAGGACATACTGGGCTTTTTCTGGTGAGTCAATGTCGCCATTGGCAATCACCGGAATGGATACCGCTGCCTTGGCAGCCTTAATGCTGTCGTATTCTGCTTCACCTTTGTACATACAGGCACGCGTGCGGCCATGTAGTGCAAGGGCTTGGATGCCACAATCTTCCGCCATCCGGGCGATCTCAACACAATTCTTATTGTCCGGATCCCAGCCTGTACGTGTTTTGAGTGTCACGGGAACATCCACCGCGTTTACCGTGGCTTTGAGGATTTGTTCAATGAGATCAGGCCGCGTTAGCAAGGCAGAGCCTGCTAACTTTTTGTTGACCTTTTTCATTGGACAACCCATGTTGATGTCAATAATTTGCGCCCCGTTCTCCACACAAAACTGCGCCGCGTCAGCCATAAGCTCGGGTTCAGCCCCCGCGATTTGCACTGAACGCAGACCGGATTCGTCAATATGAACCATGCGCTTTTGCGACTTGCTCGTTCGCCACAACGCCGGATTCGACGACATCATTTCACTGATCGCCATGCCCGCACCATGTGCAAGGCATAACTCACGAAATGGTCTATCTGTCACGCCGGCCATTGGGGCCACGATCAAGGGGACATCCAGGGTGTAGGGTCCGATACGCAAAAGCTCTAAATCCTCTTCAGCCGCTCTGAGTCAGCAAGGGCGCGCATTTTACGCATTTTTTCAGTATCTGAAAAGGACAATATTTGAGCATTGATGGCTTGATTTTTACAGTTCTTTTTGTATCGATGGCGTTTCGCTGATTAATCAAGCAGTTCGGTATGCTCATTAAATAAGCCTGATGCACTGGCGTGGCGAGTGTGTCAGGCTTTATGGGTACCAATGAGCTATTTAAGCAGGTAAATCCCCGCTTATGCGGCACCACTCTTCGCGCTCGACAATCGGGTCGATAGTGAGACTGTCACGGTAATGGTTCGCCACATCATCCGCTTGAGTTTCTAGCACGCCAGACATCGCTAGCTGACCGCCGGGTTTGATCAGGCCTTTGATGACACTCGATAATTCACGCAACGGTCCGGCAAGAATGTTAGCAACCACCACATCGGCTTTGAGATCGGCCGGTTGGTCCTTAGGAAGATAGAGGTGAAGTTGGTCGGCGACACCATTGCGCTCGGCGTTGTCTTTTGATGCCAACAGCGCTTGTGGGTCAATATCAATACCAATCACACGCTCGGCACCCAGTTTAATCGCCGCAATCGCGAGAATGCCGGATCCACAGCCAAAATCAACCACGGTTTTGCCACTTAGATCTAGGCTATCAAGCCATTCCAAGCACAGTGCGGTGGTTGGGTGTGAGCCGGTGCCAAAGGCGAGGCCCGGGTCGAGCATCACGTTCACAGCTTTATCATCAGGCACTTCACACCAGGTTGGACAGATCCACAATCGCTGGCCACATTGAATGGGCTTAAAGTTATCCATCCATGCGCGTGTCCAGTCTTTGTCTTCCAGTTGCTCTACTTTATAGGCAAAGTCATCAGCGAGCAGTGGGCTGGTGCTGATCATGGCCAATACATCGCGCATGTCAGTGTGCGCATCATACAAGGCCATGATATCTGTCTCGCCCCATAAGCGGGTTTCACCGGGTAAGGGCTCAAAAACCGGTGTGTCTTTCGCGTCTAAGAAGGTGACAGACAGCGCGCCGGTTTCTTCCATTAGCAGGTCGCCAATCGCTTCGGCGTTATCAGACGTCGCATTCAATTTGAGTTGGATCCAAGGCATGGTGAGTCTCGTGTCGGAAAAGGAATACGGCGATTTTACCAGATCCGTACTGTGCTCGCTGCACAAGATGATGACAGCATGATGAGCATTGAGGGTGGGTGGGATTTTTTGCCAGTTAGCGCGGGTTTTATGCAAAAAACCGCCGATTAACGGCGGTTTGGTTGCTAACGTTGATGGCATGACCATCGGTGATGGCCAGCGGCATGATTATGACAAGCCGAGTTTCTTCTCGAGATAATGAATGTTGGCACCGCCGTGTTGGAAGTGCTCGTCATTCATAATATCGAGCTGGAGAGGAATGTTGGTTTTAATCCCATCAATCACGGTTTCCGCGAGGGCATTACGCATGCGCGCAATGGCGACATCGCGGTTCTCTCCGTAACAGATAAGCTTGCCGACCATGGAGTCATAGTGGGGCGGTACTTGATAGCCCGCGTACACGTGTGACTCCCAACGCACGCCCATTCCGCCTGGTGAGTGGAAGCGTTCAATTTTGCCTGGGCTCGGGATAAAGCGCTCTGGATCTTCAGCGTTGATCCGGCATTCCACCGCGTGGCCGCGAATTTGGATGTCGTCTTGGGTGAACGACAGTGGCTGACCCGCCGCAATGCGGAGTTGTTCTTTGACCAAGTCGACGCCAGTCACCATTTCGGTAACGGGGTGCTCGACCTGGATGCGAGTGTTCATCTCAATAAAGTAGAACTCGCCGTTTTCATATAAGAACTCAAAGGTACCTGCGCCGCGATAACCGATCTCAACACATGCGCGGCAGCAGCGCTCGCCAATGAATTTACGCATCTCTGCGGTAATACCAGGGGCTGGCGCTTCTTCAACCACTTTTTGGTGACGGCGCTGCATTGAGCAATCGCGTTCACCCAGGTGAATCGCCCCGCCTTGACCGTCGGCCAAGACTTGCACTTCAACATGGCGAGGGTTCTCAAGGAATTTTTCCATGTAAACCATGTCGTTGCTAAATGCAGATTTGGCTTCGGCGCGGGTCATGGCAATCGCATCGATAAGCTCTGCTTCAGAGCGCACCACGCGCATCCCCCGGCCACCGCCGCCACCGGATGCTTTGATGATCACCGGATAGCCAATACGTTTGGCAATGGTTTTGTTTTTTTCCTGATCGCTACCCAGCGGGCCATCTGAACCCGGGACACAGGGCACCCCTGCTTTCTTCATCGCTTCAATCGCCGATACCTTATCGCCCATCAGGCGGATGGTCTCGGCTTTGGGGCCGACAAAGACAAACCCTGAACGCTCAACCTGCTCGGCAAAATCAGCGTTTTCGGATAGGAAGCCGTAACCGGGGTGAATGGCCACCGCGCCGGTAATTTCAGCGGCGCTGATGATGCGAGGAATATTCAGATAGCTTTGGTTACTCGGTGCAGGGCCGATACAGACGGTTTCATCGGCGAGCAACACGTGTTTAAGATCGCGGTCAGCGGTCGAGTGCACCGCGACGGTTTTAATCCCCAGCTCTTTGCACGCACGCAAAATGCGCAATGCAATTTCACCGCGGTTAGCAATTACAATTTTATCTAACATGCGCCCTCGCTTATTCGATGATCACGAGTGGTTCGTCGAATTCAACGGGCTGACCGTCTTCACAGAGAATCGCTTTGACCACACCGCTCTTGTCGGCTTGGATTTGGTTCATCATCTTCATCGCTTCGACAATACACAAGGCGTCGCCCTCTTGCACGTGGCTACCGACTTCGACAAATGCGGCCGATTCTGGGCTTGGTGCACGATAGAAGGTACCGACCATCGGTGAAAGCACTTGATGCCCGCTCGGTTGCGGTGCGCTTGCAGGTTCGGCGGCCGGCGCTTCAGGCGCGGCGGGTGCCGGGGCGGGTGCCGGTGCGTATTGTGGCGCAGCCATTTGCGCAGGCGCCGCTGGGGAAGAGCGGCTGATACGAACTGACTCTTCGCCTTCGGCAATCTCTAGCTCAGAGATGCCTGACTCTTCAACAAGCTCGATCAGTTTCTTAATCTTACGGATATCCATGATAGGTCTCTTCTTTATGTTTTGTTTTACTCAGCCGCAAACGCCAAATGACGCGCGGCCGCTGTTAAGGCGAATTCATAACCATCAGCACCAAAGCCGCTGAGCACCCCGACAGCTTTATCCGAAAAGTACGAGTGATGCCGGAAGGACTCACGTGCGTAGACATTCGACAAGTGCACTTCGATAAAAGGGATGTCGACCCCTAATAGGGCGTCACGCAGGGCGACAGAGGTATGGGTCAGCGCTGCTGGGTTGATAATGATAAAGTCCACGGTCTCCATGGCTTGGTGGACTTTATCGATGAGGCTAGCTTCGCTATTGGATTGAAAGTGTTCAAGACTGAGACCCAAGGTAGCGGCTTGTGCCTCTAAACCCGCCATGATTTGGCTCAGGGTCTGGGCGCCGTAATGCTCGGGCTCACGCTTGCCAAGCAAATTGAGGTTTGGGCCATTTAAAACTAAAACTTGGTTTTTTGTAGACATCTTGACGCTTACTTCTCCTATTCGCTGTTATTGTGCAGCTTAATGCGGATTCCAGCCGGTGGGCATGTTATGACGGCGCATACCATGCAAATTTGTCCTTACTGACAGCAATTATAGAGACTTCAGCGCAAATCGCAGCAAAATACTGGTCTAATCAGCACACTTTGTCCTTTTGCTATCAAAAAATGGTGAGTGACGGGCGGTTTGACGCGAAGTGACCCCTCATGCCCCTACTTTTTGTGTGATTGCGAGGGAGGGAAAGAGTTCCGTTTCCCGTGTGCTGGGGATCAAAAAAGCCGCCCGCAGGCGGCAAAGGTTGCTAAGCAATCTTTCGTGAGGGTTAGACCACACTTTCTTTTTCTGCGATAAGCTTATCCACCACACTGGGATCGGCCAATGTCGAGGTATCGCCCAGACTACCGGTATCACCGGTGGCGATTTTGCGCAGAATGCGACGCATGATTTTGCCTGAACGGGTTTTAGGCAGTGCATCCGTCCAGTGGATGAAGTCGGGCGTCGCAATCGGGCCAATTTCTTTGCGCACCCACTCTTTGACTTCCTTGTGGAGTTCGGCACTGGGCACTTCACCGGCATTAAGGGTGATATAGGCATAGATCGCTTGGCCTTTGATATCGTGTGGCACACCAACAATCGCGGCTTCGGCAATTTTATCGAATGCGACGAGCGCGGATTCGACTTCGGCGGTACCCATTCGGTGACCCGAGATATTGAGGACATCATCGACGCGCCCGGTGATCCAGTAATAGCCGTCTTCATCACGACGCGCCCCGTCACCGGTAAAGTACATGCCTTTAAAGGTGGAGAAATAAGTTTGCTCGAAGCGGTCGTGATCGCCAAAGACGGTACGCATCTGTCCTGGCCACGAGTCGAGCATCACGAGGTTACCCTCGGTGGCGCCCTCGAGTATATGGCCCATGTTATCCACCAAGGCCGGCTGTACGCCAAAGAAAGGACGCGTTGCCGAGCCCGGTTTCAGTGCGGTGGCGCCGGGCAGTGGGGTGATCAAGATCCCGCCGGTTTCCGTTTGCCACCAGGTGTCGACAATCGGACAAGCTTGGTTGCCAATGGTGCTGTGATACCACTCCCACGCCTCTGGGTTAATGGGTTCACCCACCGAGCCCATGATCCGCAGTGAGTCGCGTTGGGTGCCAGCGACGGCTTCATTGCCTTTGGCCATCAATGCACGGATGGCGGTCGGCGCGGTGTAAAGAATATTCACTTGGTGCTTATCGACGACTTCACTCATTCGTGCGGTGCTTGGATAAGTGGGGACGCCTTCAAATAAGATTGTTTTCGCGCCGTTGGCCAGCGGCCCGTATACCAAGTAGCTGTGGCCGGTGATCCAGCCAACATCCGCGGTACACCAGAACACGTCTCCCTCTTGATAGTCGAAGACATACTTAAAGGTCATCGCCGCATACACCAGATAGCCACCAGTCGTATGCAGTACCCCTTTTGGCGTGCCTGTGGAGCCAGATGTATAGAGAATAAACAAAGGATCTTCGGCTTTCATCTCTTCGGCAGGGCAGTTATCAGACACCTTCGCAGTGGCCTCGTGCCACCAGACATCACGATGGTTGTGCCAGTCAATATCGCCGCCGGTGCGTTGGTAGACCACCACTTTTTCAATCGACTTCACATTGGGATTGGCGAGGGCATCATCGACGTTTTTCTTCAGGGGCACCGCACGGCCACCACGTATTCCTTCATCGGCGGTCACCACTACCTTGGCATTCGAGTCAATGATCCGGCCTGCCAGTGCTTCGGGAGAAAAGCCGCCAAACACCACGGTATGCACGGCACCAATACGGGCACAGGCCAGCATCGCCACCGCCGCTTCCATCACCATTGGCATGTACAGACACACCACATCGCCTTTTCTGACACCGTTGTCTTTTAAGACATTGGCAAATTGGCATACTTGCTGGTGGAGTTGGTGATAAGTGAGCGTGGCATCGTCCTTTGGATCGTCGCCTTCCCAAATTAAGGCAACCTGATCGCCTTTGTCTTTAAGATGACGGTCAATACAGTTGGCTGCCACGTTCAAGGTACCATCCTCAAACCAGCGGATATCCACATGGCCGGTATCAAACGAGGTGTGTTTGACTTTGGTATAAGGCGTCATCCAATCCAGAATTTGCCCGTGCTCGCGCCAAAAGCCTTCCGGGTCGCTCACTGACTGCTGATAGAGTGCTTGATACTTGGCTTCATCCGCGTGTGCCTTTTGTGCAATTGAAGGCATGACGGGGTATACGTGACTATCGCTCATCCTGTTTCTCCTCGTGTCCGCGATGCTCCACGCGGCGCTTCCATGTCATGAGATGTCAGGCATTACCGCTGCCTGGCAAACGAAAACCATGCAGTAAAGGTGTGACATATCGGGTTGTCCGACAATTAGACTTTAGGATGACCCCATTGATTTTTAAGCGATTTGCGCAGTTGTCAGGCCAGATAGTGGGGGCTGGATCCCACTTTGTCGTTGCGTGCGTGCGCCAGTCGCGCGTCGATGCGTTATTTGGATTGCAGCATGGGCATCTCACCTTGGGTGAGGCGGACGTAAATCAATGCCGCGGCGAGCGCATCATCCAACGCATCATGCCGGGCCGGCAAAGGGACATCGAGGTGACGACTAATGGCTTCCATGCTGATGTCGTGATAGGCATTAGGGAGCAGGCGCTCGAGTTTGCGTTGATAAATATCACTGACTTCAATCAGAGGATTGGGCAGTGGAAAGCCAAGATACTGGCGCGCGTAACGATCAAGAATGCATTTATCGTAACGGATATGGTAACCAACTAAGGGGTGGTTACCAATAAAGTCGACCAGCGCAGTGATCGCCTGTTCCCCACTGACTCCATGGGTGAGATCTTGGTGGCGGAGTTGGTGAATTCTGACCGAGCCGGCGCTCAGACTTTCTGGCGCGGCCAGTGTCAAGGTGAGGGCGTGACTGGTGAGGATTCGGTTACCTTTGATCGGGGTGGCCGCAATCGTAACCAACTCTGCACGATGCGGATCCAAGCTGGTGGTCTCGCAGTCCAGTGAAATCAGCGTGTTTGAGTCGGGGGGCAAAAATAAGTCCCGATAGGGTGAGTGTCGTAGACGATGACGGTACCAATGCCGAGTCAGCCAATTCACATTAGTCCCTCACGTGATAATGGAAAGCGAGTGACTCTTTAAACTTTTTCACCACATGCAGCCCGTGGCGCAGCAAGTCGCGTTCGCTCGAAGGGAGGTGAGCCACGTCGAGGTAATTGCTTTGTGGCTCGCCACTCAATTGTTGCCTTAAACGTAATCGGATAAACAGCTTCAAGGCCTCGGAGAGGTTTTCCGCCGTTTCTTCCGCCAGTGCCCCTAGGTTGGCAAGCTGCTCCAGCCGCTCAAAGGTGTTGGTGTGGCGCACGCCCTTTTCTAAACTCATGGTTCTCACGCCATGGACGATGGGGAAAATCCCGCCTTTTTTGATATCTAGCCCTTCTTTACTGCTTTTGAGCGAGCCAAACACGGTGAGAGGGACGCGAAAGGCGAGTGCAGGGCGGACAAAGGTGTTGAGCGTCAACATATTGTCGGTCAAGGTGTCGTTGAGGGGGGCTTGGATCGCATCAATCAGACTCAGATCGCCGGCGATCGGCTGGCTGTCAGCGAGGATCGCCAAGTCCATGACACTTTGATGATTGGCGCTTTGTGCTAGATTTCGCACGGTTTGCTGCCATTGCGTGGCGGTTTTCACCCATTTGGGGTTACTGACCATCACGTGACCCGGACACGGCGGGTAACCGAGTTGATAGAGCGTGTGTGAAAAGGTCTCCATCACTTGCTGGCAATCGGGCCAGTTGAGATCGTCGGCCAGGATTAATGCGTTGTCTTGGTCGGTTTTAAGCACTTGCTCACCGCGCCCTTCAGAGCCCATTACCACCAAGCAACACTGGCTTTGGTAAGCCTCGGGCACTAACAAGCGGAACGCTTTTTCCATGATTTGCTCATTCACGGTGGCGATAAGCTGCATTACAAAGCGGGTGTGAATGCCATTATTAAATAAGGTGTGTACCAGCTTGCTCTGGCTGTTTGCGGCGATCACCAGTTCGTCAATGGTTTGTGCGCGGGCTATTTGTAAGTTCAGCACGTGAGAGTGAGTGGAAAAGAGGCTCAGTACCTGAGGAAGATCGAGCATCCCTGCTGTGTTTCCGTGTTCATTGACGACCCGGACACGTTTTACGCGCTGGCGTGTCATCTTAATCATGGCGTGAAAGAGAAAGTCGCCGCGTTCCACACTGATCACCGGACGTGTGGCCACCTCGCCAACAGGCACGGATTGATCGTAGCCCTCTAGCACGAGCGCATGAAGCAAATTGGTGCGGGTGATAATGCCGCAGTCGCCCTTTTCATCATCTACCAAGGCGCAGTCGCAGCGCTCGGCTTTCATCTGGGCGGTGGCAACATGCAGGGGTACGTCGGAGGCGACACACAAGGCAGGTTGAATATTGCTGTCATCAATCCGAGTGAGCATAAACTCGGCGAGGTTTTGCTGCTGACGCGCTTGCACCATCAGCGTTTGTCGGCGCTGAAGGTTGGTATCAAAGTAGCCTCGAAACGCGTGATTATGATGATAAATGGCGAGAAACACCTCAGCAGGCAATAAATGACAGAGGGTATCTTCTAGCGCACGGTATCGATGTTTGGCAGTGCCATTAAGCAGCGCTGGCACGTCAAATAAGTCGTCGGTGGTATAATGAGAAAATACTTCCTTACCGTCTTCTGACACTTCTTCCACGCTGCCTTTAATAATGATAAAGAGCTGCTCGCCCGTATCACCGGGTTGGATCAGGGTGTCGCCACGGCGAAAGTAGGCAACGTCGAGTGCTTGGCGGCATTGTTTGACTTGTGATGCGGTTAGGCAGTCAAAGGGCGCATGAGAGGTGTCAAAAGGTTCAGGCATAGTCGCACTCCTCACTGTGGTATTCACAGTGTGTCTCACCCTTTTCGATCTCGCTAGCCGACTTTAGTCTAGCCAAGGACGTATACGGATTGGCCACCCCCACGCATTTGTTGACAATCGTGGTGCACGTGTCTTTTTTTCCTCGCACAGAGCTGCGACACTTAGCGGGTATCTATCTTAATGTGAAGTAATGAGATGACCGTAACCCAATGTTCTCCGTTTCGCTGGCTGTCAGAATACTTTGGTGGCTTCTTTTTTTCCTATGGTGTGTATCTGCCGTTTTGGGCGGTATGGTTTGAGTACCTAGGCCTAAATTCAGGTGTGATCGGCACCTTGATAGGACTCGGTTTCGCGACCCGTTGTGTGGCTAACTTAGTCTTTACACCGCGTGTGCAACAGGTTGAAGCCTTGCTGCCCGCTCTGAGGGCATTGACGCTCATGGCGTTAGTGACGTGTGTATTGCACCCCTTAATGGGAGCCAATGTGTGGTGGCTTGCTTTGGTGACTGTGTTGTTTAATCTTGCCATTGGGCCCTCCGTCCCGCTGTCAGATGCGCTTGCCAACTATTATGCGCGCCATAAAGTTATCGACTATGGTCGAACCCGTCTTTGGGGATCGATCGCCTTTATTATTGGGTCGAGTTTGACCGGGTGGCTGGTGACCGAGCAATCGGCGGCGATTATTCCTTGGGTCGCGATTGGCGGCTTGTCTGCCTGTTTGTTGCTGACGTTGCGTCGGCCGACATTGATGCCACAAAGCGAGCGCGATATGACCAATAGCAAAGTCTCGATGCGTCAGCTTTTCCGCGACCGTCAGGTGGTCGTGTTCTTGTTAATCGCCTCCCTGCTGCAAGGCAGCCACGCAGCGTATTACAGTTTTAGTGCGATCTACTGGAAGCAGGCTGGATATAGTGAGAGCATTGTCGGCTATTTGTGGAGCCTCGGGGTGGTGGCGGAAGTAGCCGTCTTTGCTTTAGGCGCGCGGCTTTTTAATGGCTGGTCATCCAAAGCCTTGTTCCAATTGGCGGCTGTGGGTGTATTGCTGCGTTGGGGGATCACAGGGACGACGACCGCTGCGGTGCCAGTGATCCTGGTGCAACTGCTCCACGGCATTACGTTTGCCGGCGCGCACCTGGGCGCGATGCAGTATATTCAGCGCGAGTGTGGGGCGCGATTGGTGGCCACACAAGCGGCGTACAATGCGTTACCAATGGGGGCAGTGGTGGCGGCGCTGACCACGGCAAGCGGGTGGATTTATGCCGTATCGCCTTCTGGCACCTTCTATACCATGGCACTGCTCGCGCTGCCTGTTTTTGTTTTACCGCTGCGTGAACCGGCCTTTTGGCGTGCCAAGCAAGCTAAGGTGGCATAGGCAGACCTAAACTGTAATAAAGCCCGGTTAGGCTTGCAGTAAAGTTAGCTAAGGTGCCCACAAAGCGAATACGAGACGATTGAGTGGGCGCCGGTACCGTGTTACACCCAGCTCAAGGGTTCGGCAAAGGATTGCGTCAGGAAGGGAGTCATGACACAAGGCTGGGTAATTGTCTCTGTTTCACTGCTTTATATGGGCGCACTGTTTGCGATTGCTTGGTATGGTGATCGTCAGCCGCGCTGGTTACGCTCATGGCGTCCGTGGATTTATAGCCTTTCTATCGCGGTGTATTGCACCTCTTGGACTTTTTTCGGCACCGTTGGGCAAGCGTCCAGCTCGCCATGGTCATTTCTTCCGATTTATCTTGCCCCTATTCTGGTGTTTACCCTTGGGTGGCGTTTTCTTGCCCGCATGATTTTGATCGCCAAGCGCGAGCACATTACCTCTATTGCCGACTTTATCGCGGCGCGATATGGCAAATCGCAGGGCTTAGCGGTGATGGTGACCTTGATTGCCGTGGTGGGCGTGCTGCCTTATATCGCGTTGCAACTGCGCGGGATCGCCATGGGACTTGATGTGCTTTCCCCAGAGCTAGGGCAAAGCGTTGGCTTGGCTCAACCCCAAATCGCCTGGCTTGTGTGTATCTCCTTGGCCGTATTTACCGTGTTATTTGGTACGCGGCATATCGACAGTACGGAGCACCACCGAGGGATGATGATGGCAGTCGCGTTCGAGTCGATCGTCAAGCTGGTCGCATTTCTTGGGGTGGGGATCTTTGTGGTGTGGCTGTTATTTCAAGCGCCGAGCCTGCCTGTGAGTTTGGAGGACTCTGGCGTGATTGGTCGCCCGGATGTGGGTAGCTTAATCATCCACACGTTTTTGACGGGCGCGGCGATCATTTGCTTGCCGCGCCAGTTTCACACCATGGTGGTGGAGAACACGCGCGCGAGTGATTTGAATACCGCGCGTAAAGTCTTCCCGACCTACTTGTTGCTGATGTTGATTTTTGTCCTGCCGCTCGCCTACGCGGGGCAAGCGTTGTTACCTGGGGCGCCTGCCGATACTCACGTGATTCGGTTGCCGCTATCGGTAGGAGCTGAGGGAGTGGCGCTACTAGCGTTTATGGGTGGGGCATCGGCTGCCAGCGGGATGGTGATTGTTTCCACCATTGCGCTGGCGATCATGGTATCCAATGACTTGGTGATGCCACTGTTGTTGCGGCGCATGAAACTGAAATCACGTAACTTTGCGCAGTTCTCTGGGCTGTTACTCAATGTTCGCCGTGCGCTGATCTTTTTGATCTTAATTGCAGCGTGGGGCTTCTATCATCTCATCCTTACTGTGCCCACGTTGTCGGAAATCGGCTTTCTCTCCTTCGCGGCCATTGCGCAGTTTGCCCCTGCGATGATTGGTGCCTTGTACTGGCGTCAAGGCAACAAAAAAGGCGTTTATGCGGGTTTACTGATAGGGTTTTCACTATGGCTGGTGACCATGATGACTCAAACCGGCATGCTGGCAGGGGATGGGCAATCTAATCTATTGATTTGGCTTATTACCCCTCCCGACTTTGCACCTTTTACTCACCTCAATACCGTGGATTGGGGGCTGGCCTTCAGTATGTTAATGAATGCCCTGGGCTTTGTGGTGGTGTCTTTACTCACGCGACCCTCACTCAGTGAGCGTTTACAGGCCGCTGCGTTTGTTGGCATGCCACTGCCGGAAAACGATGACGCGCGCTTGTATCAAAGCCGAGTCACCGTGGCGGAGCTAGAAATGCTCGCGGCACGCTTTGTTGGCCGTCGGCGTATGCGTCAGGCGTTTAGCCAATTTGCCGAGCAGCGTGGTGAAGAGCTGATGCCCCAACAACAGGCCAGCGCACCGCTGATCCGTCACACCGAGCGGGTGTTGGCTGGGGTATTTGGCTCGTCATCGGCACGCTTAGTCCTTTCATCAGCCTTGCAGGGGCGCAACATGCAATTGGAAGAAATTGCCACCATTGTTGATGAAGCCTCTGAGTTGTTCGATTTCTCGCGGGGATTACTGCAAGGGGCGATTGAGCATATCAACCAAGGGATCTCTGTGGTGGATAAGCAACTGCGGCTGGTGGCATGGAATCAGCGCTACATTGATATGTTTCAGTTTCCACCCGGGCTTATCCAGGTCGGGCGACCGGTCGCGGACTTAATTCGATTCAATGCCCAGCGCGGACTCTGTGGGCCGGGTGATCCGGAAGAACATGTCAGCAAGCGGGTCCTGCACTTAACACGACGAAAGCCGCATACCTCTTCGCGTGTGCATCCAGACGGACGGGTGATTGAGTTGCAGGGCAATCCGATGCCAGGCGGGGGGTTTGTCATGACCTTCACCGATATCACCGCGTTTCGGGATGCGGAAGCGGCGCTCAAGCAGTCTAATGAAACCCTTGAAGCGCGGGTGACAGCGCGAACGCGGGAATTAGAGCGACTGAATAGCCAGTTGATTGATGCCACCCGCAAGGCCGAATCCGCCTCACAGTCGAAGAGTCGCTTTTTAGCCGCCGTCAGTCACGACTTGATGCAGCCACTTAACGCGGCACGTTTGTTTGCTTCATCACTCAGTGAAATGGCGGCCAATCGAGATACCGAAGCCGTTGCTCAGCATATAGAGAGCGCACTAGAAAGTGCGGAAGTGTTGATTGGTGACTTGCTCGATATCTCGCGCCTGGAGTCGGGCAAAATGAAAGCACGGATTGAGTCCTTTCCATTGTGTGAAGTCTTTGATGCGCTTGAAGCGGAATTTGGGGTGTTAGCGCGTCGCCAAGGATTGGACTTTCGCGTTGTGACCAGCCAGGTTTGGGTTCAGTCTGATAAGAACTTGCTGCGCCGAGTACTACAAAACTTTTTGACCAATGCCTTTCGCTACAATCCTGAGGGCCGAGTGGTGTTAGGTGTGCGACGGGCAGGACGCGACTACCGCATTGAGGTATGGGACGACGGTGATGGGATCCCCCTTGAGCGTCAGCAAGATATCTTTCAAGAGTTCACCCGCATTGACCGCGAAGGGGCCGAGCAGGGGCTGGGCTTAGGGTTGGCGATCGCGAAGGGCATTAGCCAAATCCTCTCTCAGCCTCTGGCATTGCAGTCCTGGCCGGGTCGGGGCACGGTGTTCTCAATGACAGTGAATGCGAGCCAAGCGGAAAAGATTGAGTCAAGCCCGGTGGTGCCTGCCACCGCTTCGGCGCGAGAGCTCGAAGGTTGCCGTGTCTTATGTGTAGACAATGAGCAAGAGATCTTAGATGGAATGGCGCAGCTTTTATCACGGTGGGGATGCGACGTTCGCTGCGCCCCCGATGTGAGTGGCGCGATCAAGACGATCGGTGACCAATGGCAGCCTGAGTTTGTGCTGAGCGATTACCATTTGGCGAACCAGCAAACCGGACTGCAAGTGCTTCAACAATGCCAATTAAAACTAGGGTGTTGCTTTCAGGGAGTGATCATCAGTGCTGACCGCAGTGCCGAGACACAACAGACCGTGACTGGACTAGGCTTTATGTATCTCTCCAAACCGGTAAAGCCGCTCAAGTTGCGTGCGTTACTACAACAGCGAGGAAAATCATGACCCCTTTTTCGTTACCCCGTTTAGAAACCGATGTTGGCATCGTTAAAGTGGCAGGGCACTTTAATCCGGTTGATGGACATATTGACCTTGATGAGCTCGCCCATCTGGACGGTGATGGATGGGCGGATGTCAGTCATTGGCTAACGGAGCAAGCGTATGAAAACAAAATCGCCACCATCGTGGCGGCGATCCGAGCATCCTTGATGTCGCCTGATGCGTAAGTGGTTACCTTTCGTACTGACGCGGTATGACGAGGCTGACGCTATGAAGCGTCCTGAGATTGTTGGTGCTCGGTATAAAATGTTTTATGCTCGATAAATGTCACTGGCGTTTCTGCGTAGTAGTGGCTCCCCTTCATACTGACGGCTAGACGAATTTGCGTCTCCTCACTGCTTGGAGCGGGGAGGCTAACCGTCCAGGTCGTGCCTGTTTCATCGCGGATTTGCATGGTTTGCGGTGTGATGTCTGTCAGGCCGATTTGTGCGCCCTCCAACGGCAGCTCGCTGACTAACCGCAGCGTTAGCCGGTTGTTATCAACCCCCTGCGATTCCAGTTTGAGTTTCATATCACCATTTTCGAGCTGACAGAAGCCACTGGTATAGCGACAGTTAGAACGGACCGCCAGCGGGTAACTCTGTCCTGGCTGAGCGGCTTTAGGCGGCTCAGACACACTGGCATCGACGGCAAAATAGGTGATCACCGCTAATACTGGCGCAACCAGCATCGCAATAACCACATGTTTATTGGTGAGCAAACGCGTGACCGTTGACATCATGCCTCTCCTTGGCTGGAAGTTACAAACCGTGTAAAAGCCCCCGAAGGGGCTTGATAGATGAACACCGGATTAGTGTGATTGTGCATCACCGGCTCCAGATGGCATACGAACGTGCTCGACCAAATCTTGTACCTCTTGCGGTGTTTCTTTGGTCAGGCGTGAAACAATGATTGCCACCACAAAGTTACACACAGCGCCCACCGCGCCAAAGGCATTTGGCTCGATACCCAGTATCCAGTTGCTACCCAGGCTTTCTAAGTAGGTCCAATCCGCGACAAACAGAATCCCTTTATGCTGGAATACATAGAACAGGGTGACGCTGATCCCCGCGACCATACCCGCAATCGCCCCTTCTTTGTTAATGGTTTTGGTGAAGATCCCCATCATCAGCACCGGGAAAATCGATGATGCGGCCAAGCCGAACGCCAGGGCCACTGTCCCGGCCGCAAAGCCTGGTGGGTTGAGCCCCAAATAGCCTGCACCCGCTATCGCTAATGCCATGGATATCCGGCTTGCCAGTAGCTCGCCTTTTTCACTGATATTCGGATTGACGACCCCCTTTATCAAGTCATGGGATATCGCTGACGAGATCGCGAGTAACAGCCCAGCCGCGGTCGACAAGGCAGCGGCTAAGCCCCCGGCGGCGACCAGGGCAATCACCCAGTTAGGGAGTTTGGCAATCTCTGGGTTTGCCAGCACCATGATATCGCGGTCAACACGTAGCTCATTGGTGTCTGGGTTCGAAGTGTATTGGATCTTGTCGTCACCGTTTTTGTCTTCAAAGCCCAAAAGCCCGGTGGTTTCCCAGTTTTTAAACCAGTCTGGACGCTCGTCATAGACAAGGTTGTCGCCATTAGGCAGATTGACGGTGTCCATTAAGTTTAAGCGCGCCATCGCCGCCACCGCAGGTGCTGAGGTGTATAAAATCGCGATAAAGAACAGCGCCCAACCGGCGGATGTCCGTGCATCACGCACTTTAGGCACCGTAAAGAAGCGGATAATAACGTGGGGCAAACCGGCGGTACCTATCATCAGTGACATGGTGTAGGCAAACATGTTGAGTGTACTGCCGCGCACCGCGGTGGTGTATTCGACAAAGCCGAGTTCGGTCACCACCTGATCAAGCCGGTCGAGCAAGTACTGATCCGTGCCTGCCATGGTGCTGCCTAGACCAAGCTGTGGGAATGGGTTGCCTGTCAGTTTGAGGGAGATGAAGATTGCGGGAATAGTGTAAGCCAAAATGAGTACGCAATACTGAGCAATTTGGGTGTAGGTAATGCCCTTCATCCCGCCCATCACGGAATACATAAACACAATCACCATCCCGATTAATAGCCCGGTGGAATAGTCCACTTCTAGGAAGCGACCGAAAGCCACCCCGACCCCTTTCATCTGGCCGATAACATAGGTGACAGAGGCGATGATCAAGCAAACGACAGCAACAATGCGCGCGGTTTTTGAGTAGAAGCGTTCACCGACAAACTCTGGCACGGTAAATTTGCCAAATTTACGTAGATAAGGGGCGAGCAACAGCGCGAGAAGCACAAAGCCGCCGGTCCAGCCCATCAAAAACACCGAACCGCCATAGCCCATAAATGAGATCAAGCCAGCCATAGAGATAAAGGACGCGGCTGACATCCAGTCGGCAGCGGTTGCCATCCCGTTGGCCACAGGGTTAACCCCGCCACCGGCGACATAAAACTCTTTGGTGGAGCCTGCGCGTGCCCAGATCGCAATCCCGATATAGAGGGCGAACGTGAACCCGACAACAATATAAGTAATGGTTCTTAAATCCATGTGTTAGTCCTCTTACTCGTCGTCCACGCCGAACTCGCGATCGAGTTTGCGCATTTGTTTGGCATACACAAATATGATGCCGAGGAAGGTATAAATCGATCCCTGCTGAGCAAACCAGAATCCAAGTTTATAGCCACCAATTTGAATGGTATTGAGGGCATCCACGAATAAGATCCCACAGCCGAATGAGACAACAAACCAGACAATCAGCAGACTGATCATCAGTTTTACGTTTCTGTCCCAGTAGGCTTTCGCGTGTTCCTTGCTTTGAAACGCCATCGCCTTCTCCTTGTTTAGCACGTTAATGGAATGTTACTTGAAGACGATAGCAGGGGATGAACAGCGCGACATTGCAACTTTAGTCGAGCGCAGTAAGTGATAATGATCGGAAAAAGCAGGGTTTTTGTGAGCTAGGTACGGCTGGCTCGGGTTGAGCCAGCCAAGATTTGCGCCAAAGGTCTAAGTTAAGTGGTAAAACTTTTGGATCCCTTCGAGCAAATTAGCAACGGCGACCGAGGCAAGTATCAGCCCCATGACGCGGCTGATAATCGACGCGCCGACGTTGCCAATCACTTTGTGAATCACATTGGCCCCGAGGAGTAAGACCAAGGTCGCGACCAATACAAAAAACATCACCCCAGCGGTCACCGCTTGTTCAGCAATGGCGTACCGATTGTTATCTGTGAGCATGACCACCGCCATCATGGCACCAGGGGAAGCAATGGAAGGGACGGCGAGCGGATAAACTGCGGTGGCGGCAATTTCGGCTTTATCCACGTTTTCACTCAGCATTTTGGCTTCTTGGCCGGGTTTTCCTTCACCGAAAATCATGGTTAACGAAAACAACAGTAATACCAAACCACCAGCTGCTTGGAACGCGGGCAAGGGGATTTGCATGGCTTCGAGCAAAATCTGACCGACAATTAAAAAGAACAGCAAAATAGCAAAGGCAATTGCCACGGCTTTCACCGCGACACGGCGTTTTTGTTTGGCGGACATGTGGCTGGTTTGTGAGAGATAAATGGGCACGCTACCGACAGGGTCGATCACGGCCCATAAAATCACGAATTGCGTAGCAAGAATACTTAACATAAGCGCTCCAAAGTCGGTGTCTGGGGCGCTAGCGTATCAAAGTTCGATATTAGATTGCTGCAATAAAATCACCGCTTGAGTGCGGTTTTTTACTCCTAGCTTACGAAAGATGGCCGTCATGTGCGCTTTAATAGTCGCCTCGGAAACCGACAGGTCGTAGGCGATTTGTTTGTTCAGAAGCCCATCGCATAGCATCCGCAACACCTTGTACTGCTGTGGCGTCAGTGTGGCGAGTTTGTCAGATAAGCGCTCGCTTTCATCGTCTTCGCCGAGATCATCAGGAAAGCAGGGGGTGCCTTCGAGCACTTGGGTTAACGATTGTACCAATGCACGCATATCGCTGGATTTAGGAATAAAGCCAAAGGCACCATGAGCGCGCACCTGGCGGATCACGCTCGGCTCTTCACTGGCAGAGATCACCACAATCGGCAGGGTAGGATAATGGTGACGCAGCGCAATTAAGCCCGACATGCCATTCGCGCCAGGCATTTTTAGGTCGAGCAGCACCAAGTCGACCTCAGCATCTCGCGCTAAGATCTGATTTAGACTGTCTAAGCTGTCTGCCTCTAGCAGATTGGCACCGCTTATCGCCATATGCACGGATTGAAAGAGGGCATTCCGAAACAGTGGATGATCGTCGGCGATAACGATGGTGTGTTGCGCTTCCATAATGCGGCTATCTTCCCTTTGTTTTCAATAAAACTACCACCAGATATGGGGTTTATCAATTTTGTAACAAGAGAACTAAGAGGTTGATCAGTGCTCGCTTTTTACTTCATGCTGCAATCCATGCTGACGTAGGTGCGCCATGAAAGCTTGAGGGGCTAAAAAGCCGGTAATGCGGGCGGTCGCATTACGCTCTCCATTGGCTAACCAAAAGTCGAGTGTGGGTAGCCCGGCCACGTCTTGGCTGCGCATTAACGCAAAATCGTCAGGACGATTATCACTCAGGTTCACTTTAATCCGATGCATGTGGCTAAGCTGCTGAGCCACTGCCGGGTCAGTGAAGGTTTTTTGCGCGAATTGTTTACACGGGATGCACCAATCGGCGTAGTAATCAACCAAAGCGATTTGCTGATTAGCCGCGGCGCTGGCGAGCTCTGCATCAAGAGCGGCTTGCGAGTTGACGGTGATAAATGCCGGTGCGGTATCAGACGCTTTCGGCGGTGCGGTGACTTGTTGCGAGCGAACGATGTAAAGCGCACCAGCACCCAGTGCGGCAATCAATAACCCAGCCGTTAGTGCAAAGCGGCGACCCTGTCTCATACTTTTTCCTTTTCATGCCAATAGGATGAGTATACACACATACCATGATCACATTGTATGGGTTTGCGATTGAATCAATTGGCCGGGGGTCATGCCAAACTGACGCTTAAAGGCGGTAACAAAATTAGAGGGATGATGGTAGCCCGCCCAGTAAGCCGCTTCGCCAATTGAAATCGCCTCATGCAGTAACTTTTCTTTGACCACCACCAACCGACGACGACGGATGTAATCTGAAACGGGCACGCCTAGATGGGTACGAAAACGGCGCTGCAGTGTGCTGCGACTCAGGCCGCATGCGTGTGCAATGGTCGATAAGGTTAATGCGGTGTGCAGCTTAGTTTCAATATACGCGACGGCTTTTGCGATTTGTGGCTCATGAGTGGCAGGGATGAGTTCGGTAACAGACTCAATGGTTAGATGAGAGGCTTGCTCACACAGATGCTTGATGATGGTGAGTGCATGTAAGTGCTGGGTCAGGGGATCAGCCTCGTTTTGCCTACTAAAGCGGGGTAATAAGGCGTGAATGGGGTCGAATATGGCGGTACTAGGTTGCCAGCGTACACAGCCTAAATGATGACGATGCAAGGCACTAAGCAGTGGCAAGGCTTGCTCGTCTGCATACCCATCAAGCCACTCGGGCGGTAGCAATATATTCACTTTTTTAAGGTGATTCCCTGCAATTAAGCGACGACGAAAGGTGCTGTCACGGCACACGGAGACAGCAAGTGCTTGGGGCTGGTGGCATGCATTGCACCGATACGTGTGGTCATCGTAGGCAAACTCCAGCACGCCCTCGAGGACTATCACTAGCATGATCCCCTGATGGGCACGGTGGAGGACATTGGCATCACATAATTCATCGGTGATCCCGCTATCGATATGCAACCCACCCGGACATGAAGTATGTGAAAACTGTCCCCGTACCAAGGATTGCGTCCGTTTTGAGTGATTAGCCATGATCTCGGCGTGACCATCTGCGCTGGACTCTCGCTGTGTGCAAACAACAGAGACGGGTGCTGCCATCGTATTCCTCCGTAACACGCCGCATAAACGCTCTACGCATAAAAGCTTGATGCATGCGCATAATTGTTTTTTCTTCCTGAAAAGCACTGAAATAGTAACATAAATGCGAATTAGTATCATTTAGTTATTTGGGTTATCCACGAAGGAAATGAAGTATGACGTTGTTACTACCTGTCCCAGCACGTCTGGGCTTGCTGACGCTTAGTATAGCCAGTGCTCTATGTGCCCCTGCGGTGGCTGCTGATAATCTTGAGGATGAAAGCATAGAAACTGTCTCAGTATGGGGGACGCAAGTGTCCAGCTCATCCCGTTACCTGGGAGAAACGGATCTCACCGTCAAGCAACCGGATCACCTCTCTGATCTATTGCGTGATATCCCCGGTGTGGATGTGGGGGGCACGCACTCGCTCACCCAGCGCATTAATATCCGTGGTTTTACCGAACAAGATCTGGATATCACCGTCGATGGCGCCTCTCAAGGGGGGAAAATGTTCCACCACATCAGCAACCTCACTTTAAATCCTGACATTTTGCAGCGTGTTGATGTCGCGGTGGGC
>NZ_PXUD01000027.1:0-77489 GCF_003390965.1 Salinivibrio sp. HTSP | reverse complement strand
GATATGCGTAAGACTTTGATAAGAAAATACCAAGCCCTGACCTGACTGTCGGGGCTTTTTTTGTATCTGTCGCATGGTGATTGCTGGTTAAGTAGAAGAATGGGGTTGAGGCTGCCAGTGTAAGCAGAAATCCCAGAAGCGGGAGAGTAGACCTGACTGATATTTATCTTTGTGGCGCACGAGCCAATAGCGCTGAGACAATAGCAAAGGGAGTTCGAGAGCAACGACTCGACCATCGGCAATGGCGTGCTGAGCGGAGAGCTTAGACAGGTACGCGAGGCCTAACCCGGCACTCGCAGCATTTAAAATCGCTTCGGTGGTATTGAGCTCAAAAGAAAGATGCCAGCGCTCGAAGCGAGGTGCAAGGCGTGAGAGAAAGTGCTCACGCGTGCCTGAACCTGGTTCGCGGATCAGCCAGGTTTGATCGTCGAGAGCCCCCACACTTAACGACGTTTGACTCGCAAGTGGGTGATCTGGGTGACATACCACGACCATCTGATCGCTTAGCCACGGCATTTGCAGTAAATCGGGGTGCAGTATTTCACCCTCTACCAATCCAACATCCAGCTCGAAGTGTTGAAGGCGATCGATGATCTCTTGGCTGTTGGCAATCATCAGTGTTTGCTGTTGATGCGAGGTCGCATGGCGAAAATCGCTAATCAGTGTGGGTAAAAGCTGATTACCCACGGTATCGCTTCCCCCTAATCGTAGGCAGCCAATCAATTGGCTGTCGTCTTTCAATGCGGCGCTAATTTCATCGCTACGGATCAGCAACTCATCCGCTTTAGGGATAAGCGCCGCGCCTTGATCATTAAGGTGAAGCCGGTTGCCGCGTCGATCAAACAAGGGATAACCGAGCTGACTTTCTAATTCGGCGAGTGCCATACTGACCGCCGGTTTACTGAGAAACAGTTTTTTCGCCGCGGCGGTGATCGTGCCCTCTTGCACGATGGTTAAAAACACTCGCAGTTGAGGAAGAGAAAGCGCCATTAAGACCTAGCGATTAAGGGTTTGAATCACTATAAGGCCGCTTACCCGCAATGACAATGTCAACGACGGCCTTTGTCTTGGCTCACCCAGTTCTGGATATCGGATTGGGCCTGTTTTAATGACTGGTAGTGAGGTGATTGCTCACTGGTATGCTTGAGGACAAAGTCGAGCGTGCGTACTACATTTCGCCAACGTGGTGTTTTGGGGACGGTTTCTACGTGCAGGTACTTATCCAAGGTTCTTGTTTGGAAGCTGCCTTTATCCTGATAAACACGCCATAAGCCACTTTTTTCTGCTAGATCGACTTTGTCGCCATCCCAAGCGGCGAGAGCCAAGTTCATCGCATTAACCAAGCGACGATGAATCCCCTCCGACTGATGAACGTGTGTCTCTTTATGTTTAATCGTGCTTGATGGCGCAAAATACCTCGCTCTCATGCTGTGTTTTAAGTGGGAGAGTGCACTTGCAAGGCGACCGATTTCATCGTTTCGCTGGCGATGGGTGACCGGGTAGTTCAGTTCACCGGCGGCAAACTGCTCAGCGCACCAAGTCAATTGTAAGATAGGCAGTGTCAGGCGGTGAGATAACCAATGCCCGATAAAGACTAATAATACAATAACGACAATCACGAGTGTGGCACTGATTGCATACAAGTGGCGGAGAGGTCGATAGGCACTTTTTTGAGGTGTGCAAGTGATCAACGCCCAAGACGCCCCCGCCACATTGACGGGGCGGTATGCCGTGAGTTGAGGCATGATTGCATATTGGCTCGGTGACATCACCCCTTGTTGGCCATCGAAAGCGGCATTGATTGCGTGTTTGGGGGGCAGGATCGAAGGCGTCGCTTGATTAGAGTGAGGTACCCAACTGTTGAGTAACGATTGATGATTTTGATTAATCAGCCACAGGCCTGACTCTGGGCGCTGCCGTTGGCGTAGAGTTGCAGACAAGTTATCGGTTGTGGTGCGAATAGCAAGGATGCTTTGCATCTGGCCGCTTTTAAGTATGGGAACCAGATACCAAGCTTGCATGGTGCGTGAGCCATGTGGCTCAAAGGCGGTGCGCATCCACTTAGGACGTTGCTTATCAGGCAGGCTCATTAATTGCTTTATCGCCCTTTTCAGTGACGGGTTATCCTGTGTCATGGGGTGAGGTTTGACGGCGTACACGAGGTTTTGGTTTAAATCAAACATCGCGAGATTGTTGAACGCGTACCTTGCTAACCAGGCTTGAAATTGATGATGAAAGCGGCGATATAAACGGTGATACTTTTGGGCTGTCACGCCAGCATATTGGCTCGAGGACTGTTGAAGGATCGGTATGAGTCGACGCTGCGCTTGGCGCGTATTATTACCGAGTTGTTGGAATGCATGAGGAAAGCCATAAAAGCGTCCACCGCTGCTGGTTGCTAGATCGGAGGCTGCAAGATTAATCACCGCGCGGACTTGGTCATCAAAATATGATGTGATGGTGGCATAGTTACGATCGCGCTCGTGCTCGAGCTGCTGATGGGCTTGATTGATCAGCAGTTGTGACTGACTCCAAGTAAAGTACCCCGTCAACATCACCACAGGGATAATACTAAGACTAAAAAACCACCACATGAAGCGGCGTTGAAGACGCGTCGAGTAAGCCATATCCATTTGCACGCTGTGAATACCTCTCTCTGATCACGCGGGCTTGAATCGCAAACGGCTGCCAAAAGGCAGCCGCGAGAGAGAAGACGCTAACACGTCTGATGAGTCAAAACTGTGATCTGCTGTCAGGTATCAAGTCTTATATGTGTGTTAACTCACTGCTCGATGGTGTTGTCAGCCACTAGCGTGCTTTTTGCGCATGATAAACGGCGAATCGACGGGTTTTGGCGAGGGTATCACACTGACCGAGCCCTTTTTCAATAATCGGGGGGTAACGTAAGAAGCTGTTGGCGACGATCACCAATTGGCCGTGACGGCGCAGGTAGCGAGGCGCGCTTTCCAGCAAGGACTCAGTAGCCTGGTAAAACGTCTCGAGTCCTTCATGAAACGGTGGATTGCTAATAATGGCATCAAACTGCTGTCCACTGACGGCACCTAACATGTCTGAGGCAAAAACAGAGCCTTTGAGCCCATTGGCCGTGAGGGTCGCTTGGGTTGATGCAACGGCTAAATGATTCACATCAACACAGGTGACCGTACAGCTTGGGTGGGTAGCCAGTATTACCGAGCCGATGACGCCTGCGCCACAGCCGACATCAATCACATCACCGTGCATATTGGGCAGGTGCTTGAGTAATAAGGCCGTGCCATCATCAAGACTTTTGTGGCTAAACACACCGGGTAGAGCACGAACAGTGAGTGATTGATTCTCTACTTGGAGTGGGTAGTCGTGAAACCAATCCGCTAGGTTAAACGATGCCGCCGGTAACGTACATTGGCCATGATACAGGCTGCATCGGCGTGCCGAGTCTTGTTTGATCACTTGGCCATACGGGGCAAAACGTTTTTCGATGCTTTTAACGCCACTGCGGTTTTCACCCACCACGACCCAGTCGACATTGGCACCGAGACGATGTGTGAGCATCGCGAGAAGAAAATCGGCTTCCGCTTTTGACTTAGGCCAGTAGAAAAGCACCAAATCAACTGAGCTCTCACCCACATATTCAGCCCCTTCATGGACCTTCACATCGGTATTTGCCATTTGTGAGGCGTAGCCATGATGGGTCGTAAAGACAGACACTTGCGAGGCATGAGGCAGTAACTGCTGAGCAAAGTTATCTTCTAGCTCACCAGCTAATAGAACATGTTTGTTTTCAAACAGCGTGAGGTGACGTTGGGCAATCTCGCTAGGAGCCGTGAGGGCCATGGTATTTCTCTTCGGTTACTGTGACTGATAGGTCGCGTTTGGTCGAGGGGCGCGCTGACGGGGATTTTCCCACAAAGCGCGCACCAGGCCAATATCAGCGTGCTTATGCGTTGTCTTGTCGGTCAAGAAAGCGCTCAAACTCGATTTCATACATACGAAATAGCACTAAGGTGATGGAGAAAATAATCGGGCCATAAATCAGTCCCATCAAGCCAAACAGATGCAAGCCACCTAACAGTGAGAAGAAAATAAGCAGGGTGTTCATCCCCGAGTTGCCTTGCATGAGGAAGGGGCGGAGGAGATTATCGATGGAGCCGACCACCACCACACTCCATATCAGTAAGGCTACCGCCCATTGCCAATCGCCCGTGGCCACCAAATAAAGCACGGTTGGCAGCCAGATGAGCGCGGTGCCGACCACAGGAATAAAGGAGGCGAACGCCATCATGGTGCCCCAAAATAGCGCTGGCAGGCCCACGGCCCACATCGCCAAGCCGCCTGCGGCCCCTTGCGCCAAGGCGGTGAGAAAGGACCCAAGCACGGCAGACTTGGCCACCTTTTCCACCTCATCCAATAACTGATCTTCTTGGCTGCGTGATAAGGGGATCACGTGGCGGAGCGTATGGATAATGCTGTCGTGATCGCGGAGCAAGAAAAACAGAACGAACAACATCAGCATAAAGGTGATGAAAAAATCGGTCACATCCCCTAATACCTTGGAGCTGAATTCGAGCATTTGGCCACTGAAAGAAGACATCCAAGCGGCCAGCTTTTTCACCGTTTCTTGTGGGTCAATTAAATCAAATGGCAGCCATTGGTTGAGAAAATGCAGTGACGATTGTATTTGTGGGTTGTTGAGTAACTGTTTTGCGCCACCGTTATTAAGCCATTCGTAACTGCGTGTAAAAAAGCTCACGCCTTGCTCGATTATCGCTCCCGCTACCACGGTGAGGGGAATGATGATGATAAAGGTGATTAAGACACAAGATATCACCGACGCCGTGTTTGGGCGTTGCCCAATGCGATCTTCAATACGTTTATGAAGAGGGAAAAAGAGCAAAGAGACAATAAACGCGAGAACGATTGCACCAATATAGGGCTCGATAAGTAAATAGCACGCATAGGCTGCGATGATCAGCGCAGCGATTAAAGTCCAATGTTTCGGCTCGACACGAAATGACGAAGTCACAGGGTATCCCTCTTAGGCTGGTTGAGTGAGTCGGGCGGACTTTACTTGCCGTCAAACGGCCAATCGCCGCTGGGCAGGTAAAGGTGCCTAAACAATAGGCACCTTAACACACAGTTTGTTGCACTAGTCAGTTAAAAAAATGGCCAAAAGATCGTTGAGAAAGAGCTTACCTTTAGCGGTTACTTGCCAATGTGTCTCGGACTCCGCGAGCAGACCTTGCTCAAGGGCTTGCGTCAAAGGGTGGCTGAGATGATCGAGGGGCAACCCGGTACGGGCAACAAACTCGGCTTTCGGGCAAGGCTCGAGCAGACGAAACCGATTCATAAAGAACTCAAACGCGAGATCCGTCTCTTTCACCCACTGGCTATCAGTGAGATAGGCTTTTTGTTGATCGAGGTAGCCGCGCGGATGCTTCACTTTCACCGTTCGAAGCAGGCGAGGCTGATCGCCATTGGGTAAGGTGAGTTTGCCGTGGGCGCCACAACCTATGCCCAAATAGTCACCAAAACGCCAGTAATTGAGGTTATGGGCGCATTGATGACCGGGTAAGCTGTAGGCGGATGTCTCGTATTGTACGTAGCCAGCGTTGGTAAGCAGCTGATGCCCGCGATCAAAAATGTCCCACAAGGTATCTTCTTCTGGCAGAGTGGGTGGTTTGGAGTAAAACTGGGTGTTGGGCTCGATGGTCAACTGGTACCAAGACAGATGTGGCGGCTTAAGTGCAATCGCTTTTTCTAAGTCACTCAGAGCCTCTTGCTCTGACTGGTTGGGCAAACCATGCATCAAATCAAGGTTAAAGCTATTTAATCCCGCTTGATGGGCAAGGTGGGCGGCCCGCTCTGCTTCTCCAGGGCCATGAATGCGCCCCAAGCGTTCGAGCTTATCAGCAGAAAAGCTCTGCACCCCGATAGAAATCCGGTTAACGCCTGCTTGTCGGTAGCCGATAAATTTATCGGCCTCCACGGTGCCAGGGTTGGCTTCCATGGTCACTTCCAGGTTGTCACTGACGGGAAGGCGTGCTTTGATGCCATCCAACAGGCGTGCTATCTGTGAAGGCGACATCAAGCTTGGTGTGCCGCCTCCAATAAAGATCGAATGCAGTGGACGTGTCGCAACTGAAGGGTAAGCGCCAAGATCGGTATCCAGATCCTCGAGCAGCGCATCAATATAATCCTCTTCCGGGATCTCACCTTTTTGGGTATGCGAGTTAAAGTCGCAATAGGGGCATTTTTGTACACACCAAGGAATGTGTACATACAGACTCAATGGGATCATGGTTTATTGCGACGCTTTTAAGGCTTGGAACAGGGCGTTAAGTGCTTGTCCGCGGTGAGAACGTTGTTTTTTCTCGGAAGCGGGCATTTCTGCTGCGGTACATTGCTGATCGGCAGGTAAAAACACGGGATCGTAGCCAAAGCCGTTGTCCCCTTGCGGTGCTTGAGCGATTTGCCCTTCCCACACCCCGTGACAGACCAGTGGTGTTGGGTCATTAGCATGGCGCATATAAACCAACACGCAATGGAAGCGAGCCTGGCGTCCATCATTGTCTGTATCATGCAAAGCTTCTAACAGTTTAGCGACATTGTCCGTATCACTGGCTGTTTCACCGGCGTAGCGGGCAGAATACACGCCCGGCGCACCGTTTAACGCATCGACTTCTAAACCTGAATCATCGGCAATGGCGGGGAGGCCGGTCACTTTGGCCGCATGACGCGCCTTAATGATGGCATTTTCGATAAAGGTGGTGCCTGTTTCATCCGCCTCTTCAACCGCAAAGTCACTTTGTGGCAGGACGTCGAAACCAAATTCGCCGAGCAGTCCCGCCATTTCTTTTACTTTGCCTGCGTTCCCAGTGGCCAACACAACTTTCTTCATCACAGTTACCTATTGGGTTATAGCCCGACTATGGGGCATCGACGTAAAACGTATAATTATAGTCAAAGGACGCATTGCGGTTTCCTTCGGCATTGAGATCGATGTGAAAGCGATACGTCTCTTCATCATCGGCGGCGAAGGTAGCGATATAATAGATCGCGTCACCTTCTCTGATCTCGGTAAAGTCTAGATCACGACTGTTTCCGACCAAGTTTTTTACTTGTCCGGTGACCTCGGCGGCAATCGCCGGTTTTCCCAGTTGCATGGTATCGAGAACGGCAATGTTGACCAAGCCTCGATAGCCACTTCGGGTAATGTCGTACTGCTGAGCGATTTCGGGCGTTAAGAAAGTGGTCGAGAGCGTGTTGTAATGCACTTCCAACTCACCGATTTCTTTAAACTGACCCGCCCATACTGGGGCGATAGCCACGGTTACTATGACGCTGAGTGCTGCAATTATCTGACGCATAATCTTTCCTTGTGATAAAGCGAAGTGAGGGTCGCTATCAATACGTACGGGTGCCTGAGTACGATCCGCCGTACATCGTTGGCACCCGTGAAAGCCCGTAAGCGGTGCAAGCTATGGCGATAAGTCGAGGATGACTTAGCGCGTGGCGATTCGCTTACAGGGCATACCAAATCGGGCCGATAAAATCGCCGATAAGCATATTGATAAATTGGAGCGCGATAAAGATCACCAGAATACTGAGATCGAGCCCACCGAGGGGAGGAATAATACGGCGTACTGGCGCGCACACGGGCTCGGTCAGTTGGTGAAAAACATACTCTACTGGGTTGTTGCCTTGGCTGACCCAACTCAAAATAGCGCGCAGGATCAGCACCCAGAACAGCAACTTACCCGCGGCTTTCAGTAAGGCGATGGCGGAGAAGAGGAACATGCCTGAACTCATCGCGAAGGGGTTACCGGCGACTAAATCCAGTACCACAAATTTGGCCACCATGAGTAAGTAAGCAAACAGCACCGTTGCCAGATCCAAACCACCGAGTGCCGGGATCATACGACGCAACGGGCCAACCACAGGCTGGGTCGCTTTGACGATAAATTGAGAGAAGGGGTTGTAAAAGTCTGCGCGCGCCCATTGTAGCCAAACGCGTAGCAGCACCACCATGATGTAAAGATCAAACGCGGTGTTGATCAGAAAGGTCATTGCATTCATATCGTTGCCTTAGTGATTAAAATTCTTGTTCCATTTGCTCGGCGCGGCTGACTGCCGCCTGCATGGCCTGTGCCACTATATCGCCAATACCATGTTGGTCGAAAACGCGCAGTGCTTCAGCGGTTGTGCCGCCTTTTGAGGTGACCTGCTCACGCAATTGGCCAATGGTTGTGTCCGTATTGCTTACAACCATTTCTGCCGCGCCTTTTGCGGCTTGCTGAACCAGCTGCCTGGCTTGCTCGTCGCTAAAGCCTTGGCGGATAGCTTCTTGCTGCATCGCCTCCATAAAGCGAAAGAAGTATGCCGGTGCGCTGCCTGCAGCGGCAATCACACCATTCATTTTTGCTTCCTCGTCGACACAGCAGACTTCGCCGACGGCTTCCATCAATGCGGTGGCATAGCGTTTATCCGCGTCAGTGACTTGGCTCGACGCAAATAACCCGCTCATTCCTTGTCCGACAAGAGACGGTGTATTCGGCATCACACGTACTAGGTTAAGTGTGGTACCTGCCATCTCGCACAGACGGTGAGTACTGATGCCGGCTGCAATTGAGATCACCAATTTTGATGACCAATCGACGGCCGATAAATCGCTTAAAACCTGCGCCATTAATTGTGGCTTGACCGCCAAGACAATAACGTCTGCTGCTTGGCAGGCATGCAAGTTATCACGGGTGGTTTGGATGCCATAATCCGTGCTCAGCACGTCGCCAGGGTGAGCGCTGGGTGATGAGGCCGTTATCGCTTTAGTGGGATAGCCTGCATTCACTAGGCCAGCTATGATAGATCGCGCCATATTACCGGCGCCAATAAAGGTAAGGGAGCGATGTTCCATGAAAAGCGTTCCTGTTGTTCTCGTCATTATTTGGGGTTTATCACGACCGCTTTGTTAGCGATAGTCTCGCGCGCCAAAAATTGCGGTGCCGACACGCACCATGGTGCTACCACACGCAATCGCCGCTTCCATGTCACCACTCATGCCCATCGATAAGGTATCGATATCGGGTGTCTGCTCACTGAGCGCATGAAACGCATTGGATAAAGGTTCAAACGCGGCGCATTGACGCTGATAGTCCGTCTCAGGCTGTGGAATAGACATCAATCCTCTGACATTCAGGCCGGGTAGGGCTCGGATATCTTCAATGAGGGCGATGGCGTTATCCACGGATAAGCCCGACTTTGATGCCTCGCCACTGGTATTGACTTGTACCAAGACATTGAGCGGCGATAAATGGGTCGGACGTTGCTCGCTCAGGCGTTTAGCAATCTTCAACCGATCGACAGAATGCACCCAGTCAAAGTGCTCTGCAATTAACCGTGCTTTGTTGGACTGAATGGGACCAATAAAGTGCCATTCGATCGGTGCCGCGGGGGGATGCTCGGCAAAATACTCGACCTTTTCCACCCCTTCTTGCACGTAATTTTCCCCAAACGCCCGTTGCCCCGCGGCGATGGCATCTGCGATCGCCTCGATAGGCTTGGTTTTGCTGACTGCAATTAATTGCACTGAGTCGGCGAGTCGGCCGCATTTTTGGCTTGCGTGGTCTATCTGTTCCCTGACCTGTTGAATATTGTTCTTAATATGACACATACCGGATTCTGCAAGGAAAATGAATGGATATTAATGAGCTACTTGCGTTTAGTGTAAAGCATCGCGCGTCAGATCTACATCTTTCTGCGGGGGTGTCGCCTATGGTGCGGGTAGATGGCGATATGCGCAAGCTTAGTCTGCCACCGCTGAGCCACCAAGCCGTGCGGGAACTGGTACTGGCAGTGATGGGCCCTGAGCAGCAGCATGTTTTTGACAACACATGGGAAGTCGACTTTTCCTTTGAACTAAACTCGGTGGCGCGTTTTCGCGTCAATGCGTTCCACCAGCTACATGGCTGTGCGGCGGTCTTTCGTGTGGTGCCCACCGCCGTACCAAGGCTAGAGGATTTATCCGCGCCGCCACTTTTCAGTGAGCTGGCTTTGCTACATCAAGGTTTGGTGTTGGTGACTGGGCCGACAGGCTCGGGGAAGTCGACCACACTGGCGGCGATGATTGCGCAGATTAACCATCACCAACAAAAGCATATTCTGACTATCGAAGATCCGATTGAATTTATCCATCCGTCCGAGCAAAGCTTGGTGAACCAGCGCGAGGTCAAGCGTGATACGCAGTCTTTTCAGCAAGCCTTGCGCTCAGCGCTGCGTGAAGACCCAGATGTGATATTAGTGGGCGAGCTACGTGATTTAGAAACCATCCGTCTAGCGTTAACCGCGGCAGAGACCGGGCACTTGGTGTTCGCGACCTTGCACACCGCTAGCGCGGCGAAAAGTGTCGATCGTATCATTGATGTATTTCCCGGCAGCGATAAGCCCTTGGTGCGCTCGATGCTGTCGTCCTCACTGCGGGCGGTGATTTCTCAACAACTGGTCAAAAGCACCCAAGGTCAGCGTGTTGCTGCTTATGAAATTATGACGGTGACATCAGCGGTTTGTAACTTGATCCGAGAGGATAGAGTGGCGCAAATCGCCTCCATGATGCAAACCGGTACCGCGCATGGTATGCAGACGATGGCGCAAGCGATGGCACAGCTCGAGAAGCAAGGGGTGATTGCACCGCAGGCGGCGATCTCGCCCAGTTAATCTGTGTATTGACGCTCGAACCAGCTTTCGATAATCACCACCGCAGATTGGGCGTCGACGGCGCCTTTGCCTAGGGCTTTATAACCGCCACGGGCAAAAAGATCCGCACGCGCTTCACGGGTAGACAGGCGTTCATCGTGCAGCTCGACGGGGTAGCCGAAACGCCCGTGCAGGCGGTTGGCAAATTTCTTTGCTCTCGGTGTGATGGTCTCTAACGGTTGACCGTTTAAGTCGAGCGGCAAGCCCACCACCAGATAATCGGGTTGCCAGTCTTTGAGTATGGCTTCGATATCATCCCAGTTTGGGATCCCGTCTCTCGCTTTTAAGGCGCATAGCGGGCGAGCCGTGCCGGTTAGTGATTGGCCAATGGCGACGCCAATGCTCTTGACGCCGTAATCAAATCCGATAATGGTTTGTGCGTTCATGCATGTCCTACTTGTGAAGAAAGGTTTGCCGCATCAATGCCGAGCTGATCGAGCGCTTTCTGCCAACGTTGGTGAACGGGGGTATCAAAAATGACCTTGGGGTCGGCTTCGAGTGTCAGCCAGCTATTGTCGGCCAATTCCTGCTCAAGCTGGCCCGGCTCCCAGCCGGCATAGCCCAGCGCGACCAGAAATTGCTCTGGCTGTTGCTCGGTGCCGAGAATCGAGAGAATGTCTTTGGAGGTGGTGACCGATAGCTGATCAGACAGCGGAATACTGGTGCCGTACTCACAGGTTGCAGGGTGCAGCACAAAGCCTCTGTCCTCAGAGACCGGGCCACCAAAAAGGACGGGTTGAGATAGGCTCTCTGTGGTAGTCGACAAGGGCAGTTGTCGCTCGACCTCAATTTGATCCAGCATTTTTCCCACTGATAAGTTGATCGGGTGGTTAATCATCAGCCCCATTGCCCCGTCATGGCTGTGCTCACACACATAAATAACACCATGATGAAAACGGCTATCAGCCATACTGGGCATCGCGATTAAAAAATGATTTTTCAGATCCATATCGCCGTCTCCTGTGGGGGCGCGTACTTCGAGTATGCGCGAAAATGGATGTTTTAGATAATGAAGGCGCAGAGAGCGCCTTCTTTTCTTAGGCGCAGCGTCTAGCAATCGCCTCCATTAACATGTCACCAATAGAAATGTCATACGCGGCATCAATCTCGCGAATACAGGTTGGACTGGTGACATTGATTTCCGTTAATTTGTCGCCTATCACGTCGAGGCCAACAAAGATTAACCCCTTTTCTTTGAGGGTAGGAGCTATGGCGCGCGCGATGGCCCAGTCAGTCTCTGACAGAGGACGTGCTTCGCCGCGACCGCCTGCCGCTAAGTTGCCACGGGTTTCACCCTCAGCGGGGATCCGCGCCAAGCAATAAGGCACGGGCTCTCCATCAACAACCAAAATTCGCTTATCGCCGTTGCTGATATCGGGCACAAAGGTTTGCGCCATGCAAAAACGTTGACCATGTTCGGTAAGGGTTTCGATGATCACTCCCAAGTTGGGGTCGCCTTGTTTCACTCGGAAAATCGAGGCGCCGCCCATGCCATCAAGCGGCTTTAAAATCACGTCACCATGTTGTGCTTGGAACGCCCGGATTTCATCAGCGCGGCGAGTGACCAAGGTGGTGGGCGTGTGCTCTGGGAACCAAGCCGTGTACAGCTTTTCATTGCAGTCGCGTAGGCTCTGTGGCTTATTCACAATCAACACACCGGCCTGCTCAGCGCGTTCGAGCATGTAAGTCGCGTAAATGTACTCGGTATCGAACGGTGGATCTTTGCGCATCAAAATGGCATCAAATTCCCGTAGCGCGAGGGTTTGCGTTTGCTTGATTTGATACCACTGTTCTGGGTTATCCATCACGGTGACGCTGTGAGTGCGGGCATAAGGGTCACCTTGCTGCATCGACATGTCATCCATCTGAATGTAATGCAGGTCCCAGCCGCGTTTTTGTGCTGCCAGCATCATGGCAAACGTGGAGTCTTTTTTCACACTGATGGCCTCAATGGGATCCATCACTATACCTATTTTCATCATTTTTCTCCTGCTTGCCAGTTAACCCAGGTCGCCAAAACGGACCTGCAAGGCCGTGATGGCAGTCAGTGCCGCGGTTTCTGTTCGCAACACGCGTGGGCCCAATAGGATTTCTTCAAAGTTGTGTTCGCGTGTCATCGCAATCTCGTCATCAGATAACCCGCCCTCCGGGCCAATCAGTAAACGCAGTTTTTGAGGCGCGTCGGGAAGCGTGTTGATAGAGTAGGATGCACGCGGATGCAGGTTTAGCTTCAAGCCTTCAAACGTCTGCTGACACCATGTATAGAGATTGATCACCGGATTAATGGTGGGGACGACATTACGGCCGCTTTGTTCGCAGGCGCCAATGGCAATTTTTTGCCATTGTTGGCGCTTTTTCTCGAGTCGCTCAGCATTGAGCTTGACGCCGCAGCGAGCTGACAAAAGCGGGGTGATGGTATTCACGCCTAACTCGACCGACTTTTGAATGGTAAATTCCATCTTTTCGCCGCGCGAAATCACTTGGCCTAGTTCAAAGTCAAGTGGTGACTCGACACTGTATGATTCGCGAGCGGTAATGGTGGCAGACACCTGTTTTTTACTCACTTGTGTCAGTGTGGCAGGAAATTGCGCGCCGCTACCATCAAAGAGCAAAATGGGCTGCTCTGCCTGCATACGCAGGACGCGACCGAGATGGTTCGCCGCTTCATCGCTTAAGATCACCGTGCCTTGTTCGGGTAACGGTGCTGGGTGATAAATTCGAGGAATTCGCATTGTGCTCGTGTTCCATGTTCAAGTCGCCCTCAGTGTAACATGACCAAAGGGACGATAGGCTCTGTCACTACTATGGGGACGAGGGACGAAAAAGCAAACTATTCTGATCCTTCACCACTGCGTGTCAGTGGCTGTTGGCAGCGGTTGCAGCGATAGATGGCTTGGCCGCGTTGTATTTTATTGTGACGGCGAATGGATAAGGCGACAGGCCCGCAATCACAGTAGTAAGCAAAGGTTTTACCCTGCACGGCGCTGATATCAAGCTGGTGGGTGGTATTGGCAGGGGCGTTAAAGACCTGGTTCATCAACGAACGCCACTCAGGACCATGCGGCTTCACCCGACCGTATAACGCAAAGGTGACCAAATGACAGACTTCATGAGGGATCACTTCGTCAAAAAAGGTGTCGGGTGCTTGTTGCAAAAGAACAGGATTAAACCGGACGCGCCATTGGGCTGGATGCGCAGTACCGGCCGACTTGCCCCGCAGTGTAAAACCAACCACGGGGTAGGTCAGCTGGGTGTCCAATTGCTGGTTAGCGACATCAATACATTGCTGGGCGTGTGAGAGCGCTGCCTGTTGTAATGCATGAGCGGATTTTTCTGGGGTGTCATAAGCACAAGACATAAGTGGTCGTCCTTGCTGCGATCAAAAAAGGGAAGCCGAGGCTTCCCTTAAAAGCACTGAGTCGCCTAAGGTTACCCGAGCTTGGCAAAGTCGCGCAACAGCTCCGCTTTGTCGGTTTTCTCCCAAGGGAAGATGTCGCGACCAAAGTGGCCATACGCAGCCGTTTGCTTATAGATAGGCTGTAACAAATCCAGCATTTCTTGCAAACCATACGGACGTAAGTCGAAGTGCTCACGTACCGCTTTAATGATCACCGCTGGTGCGACTTTTTCAGTGCCGAAGGTCTCGACCATGATGGACGTCGGCTCGGCGACGCCAATCGCGTAAGACAGTTGAATTTCACAACGGTCGGCAAGGCCTGCGGCAACAATGTTTTTGGCCACATAGCGCGCGGCGTAAGCGGCAGAGCGATCCACTTTTGAGGGATCTTTTCCTGAGAACGCCCCGCCACCGTGACGGGCTGCCCCGCCATAGGTGTCAACAATGATCTTACGGCCTGTCAAACCACAATCGCCCATTGGCCCGCCAATCACAAACCGACCCGTTGGGTTAATGAAATACTTGGTGTCTTTGGTCAGCCATTCCGCCGGCAACACAGGCTTGATGATTTCTTCCATCACCGCCTCGCGCAGATCCTCGGTTGAAATACTGTCGCAATGCTGTGTGGAAAGTACGACGGCATCAATACCGGCAATTTTGCCGTTGTCATACGCAAAGGTGACCTGGCTTTTCGCATCTGGGCGTAACCAGTCTAAGGTGCCATCTTTGCGCACTTGCGCTTGGCGCTCCACCAAACGGTGTGAATAGGTAATAGGAGCAGGCATCAGCACATTGGTCTCATTGGTGGCAAAGCCGAACATGATCCCTTGGTCGCCAGCGCCCTGATCTTTCGGGTCGGCGCGATCAACCCCTTGGTTGATGTCTGGGGATTGTTTACCAATGGTATTCAATACGGCGCAAGAGTTGGCATCAAAGCCCATATCAGAGTGGATATAGCCAATATCTTGAACGGTTTGACGAGTAAGCTCTTCGATATCGACCCATGCCGAGGTCGTCACTTCCCCGCCTACCATTACCATGCCGGTTTTAACATAGGTTTCGCAGGCGACGCGTGCTTTGGGGTCTTGCTCAAGGATGGCATCCAAAACAGCATCAGAAATCTGATCTGCGATTTTATCAGGATGGCCTTCAGAGACGGACTCTGAGGTAAACAGGTGCTTAGCCATGTGACACTCTCATTGATTATCGGGGAAACTGACGATACGTATTAACGCGCACCGCCGATCAACTCAGATGTTTTAACTTCTAGACGTCTATTTTATTCGCAATTGTGATAAACGCAAGTCAGATGATGCATATGAGTGTCTTAAGGTATAGCAAAATTGGCTGAGATGCGCTTACACCGCGTGGGATACTGGCTGTGGCTTCACTGACCCCCATGATGAGGGAATCGCCTCTTGCAGCCAGTGCACCAGTGATTCGACACGCAGAGGAAGGCGCCCAGCGCTGCAGTAAAGACGCAACGGAATAGGTGCTGAGGCCCAGTTAGGCAAGCAGCGCATAATTCTATCCGGATGATGGTGTTGATAACCCGTGGCGCTCCAAATCGGTAGCAATCCAACGCCCTGCCCATCGGCGATAGCATCCAATTGAATGGCTATCATATCGCAATTGAAGCGGCTAGGCATGGCGCTTAAGTGGTAGGTATTGTCGTGGTCATAAAGCGTTAACCCTTGTCGACGTAGGGCAAAAACATCTAGCCAAGGGTGTTCATCGAGCAGGCTAGGATGCGTAAACGGGCCATATTGGCTGACATAGTCTGGTGCCGCGTAAATACCATATTGCCAGTGGCCAAGCTGATATGAGCGGCAATTGACCGGTAACATGATGTCTCCTGCCCAGATGATAAGATCGGCCGACTGAATACGTTGTGCACTAACTTCGCTTGTTAATGTGATGGACACTTTGGGATGCTCAGCGAGAAAACGACTGATCAATGGAGCCGCCCAGCCGCGCATCATTCCGGGGTGGCAAATCACTTCTATCGATCCTTGAAGGTGATTATTTAAATCCTGTATGGCCTCTTCACTTCTTTCAGCTAAATCAATAATTTGATGACAGTATCGCGCAAATATCGCGCCCGCTTTGGTTAAGACCAGTCTATTGCCTTGTCTTTGCGTTAAAGGTTGTCCTAGGTCGGCTTCAAGTTGAGCTAAGCGACGACTCACCGTTGACTTGGGTTGACCTAATGCCTTAGCGGCGGCCGTGAGGCTTTGATGATGACACAAAGCCGCAAACGAACGGATCGAAGATAAATCCTGCATAACTTTCCTTTTAACTCCAGTAAGACGTCACATCAGCTGTCCAGAAGGAGAGAAATTACCTCGTTCAATAAATGGAACGAGATGTTCCCTTTATGGGGCTAGGCGTCCGTGCATCTTTGTGAATAATTCTCAATGAACAAATGATAATCATTATCACAAAATGGAGTTGATTATGTCCAGTTGTCTTCGTCCCGTTGTTATCGGGATGGTATTAGCCGGTATACCTGTGAGTGCCATTCATGCGGCAGAAGCAGGCGATCAAAATACGGAAACCATGGTGATCACTGCCTCTGGGTTTGAACAAGCCACGGCAAAGGCGCCAGCGAGTATCAGTGTGATTAGCCGTGACCAACTTGAAGATCGTTATTATCGCGACGTCACAGACGCCCTAAAACGTATTCCAGGTGTCGTGGTCACAGGGGGCGGTGACACTCAAGATATCAGTATTCGTGGAATGGGCTCCAAGTATACCCTGATGCTGGTGGACGGAAAGCGTATGACGAGCCGGGAGACTCGTCCGAATAGCGATGGCCCTGGTATTGAGCAAGGCTGGTTACCTCCTCTTCAAGCGATTGAACGTATCGAGGTGATTCGGGGGCCGATGTCGACCTTGTATGGCTCTGACGCCATCGGTGGGGTGATTAATATTATTACCCGTCGTGAACAACATGAATGGCATGGCAATGTGCAATTAAGCACCTTACTGCAAGAAAAACGCGCATCAGGCGACGAACAAAGCGCCAATTTTTATCTTTCTGGCGCCTTGAGCGATAAGCTTGGAATGACGGTATCGGGCCAAAACGTTCAACGCCAAGAAGACGATATTCTCTCTGGTTACGAGGATAAATCTTTACGTAGTCTTTCTACCTCGTTGACCTATGATGCTAGCGATTATCAACAGTGGACCTTGGACTTAGGCGCGAGTTCGCAAGAGCGAAATGGTCACATAGGTAAAACCGTTCCCACGGATGATAGCCAGTGTCGAGGCAACAAATGTGAAAACAGCAACAATGAATATCGACGGCAATCAATCGCCCTTGGGCATGAAGGGCATTGGACATGGGGCTGGTCAGATTCACACTTACAGTACGAGCAAAGCCGGAATAAAAGTCGTGAAATGACGATTAAGAACACCGAGTTTAAAACCCGTCTCATTCGCGATTTTGAAACACACACTTTGACGGTTGGTGGCTCAGTGAACAAAGCGAAGTTGGAGGACTTTACCTCTAATAAAGCGTCGAGCCAAACTGAGATTGACAATACACAAGCGGCTTTATTTGTCGAAGATGAGTGGCGTGTGATTGAGCCATTTAGTCTGACCCTCGGCTTACGTGTTGACCATGATGAAAACTACGACTACCACGCCAGCCCGCGTGTGTACGGCGTGTATCAACTCAATAACGACTGGGTGGTGAAAGGCGGCGTGGCAACCGGGTTCCGTTCACCACAACTGCGCGAAATTGCCCCGAATTGGGCGCAAGTGAGTCGCGGGGGAAATATCTACGGCAATCCCGATTTGGAGCCTGAAACCTCTATTAACTCAGAAGTCAGTATCAACTACCAAGGCGATACGGGGATCAGTGGATCGTTAACCGCATTCCATAATGACTTTGAAGATAAGATCACCCGTGTCACTTGTCCCGCATCAACCTGTCCGCCTACTGTTTACGTAGATAAGGGAGTGAAAAAAACGAAACTGTCCACTACCCGGATCAACGTTGACGAAGCGGTCACTCAAGGGGTTGAAGCGAGCCTATTCGTGCCAGTCACGGAGACGGTCGACGTGAGTGCCAGCTATACCTATACCGATTCAGAGCAAAAAACCGGTGACTATAAGGGGCAGCCTTTAACGCAAATCCCCCAGCAGCTCGCGTATGGCGAAGTTAATTGGCAAGCCACTGAGAGGTTGCGTCCTTGGGTGAGCGCGACCTACCGTGGCGAAGAAATGGATCCTGTGACAGGTCCATCTTCTCGCAGCAATATAGAGCCAAGTTACACCTTGGTGGATGCCGGGATGAACTACCAGCTCAGCGATGCCATTGAACTGCAAGGCGCGGTTTATAACCTATTGGATAAAACGCGTGAGTATGAAGACTACGGCTATATCAGTGATGAACGCCGCTATTGGTTAGGACTGAATATCAGCTTCTAACTCGTGATAAAAGGAGCCATGCCACTTTATAGAGTGGCACAACCCTAACACGGCCACGCCCGTCTCGTACTTTACCGGACGGGCGTTTTTTTGCTGCATTTTATTCCCAGCTAGCGTGAGAAGAGTCACACAACACGTGCGTCTTTTACGTGCTTGAGATACACTGTGCGTCATCGTTAAACGAGCACCGATGGACATGGCATTAAGAGTCGCAATTAATGGATTTGGTCGTATAGGGCGCAGTGTATTGCGAGCCCTGTATGAGAGTGGCAAGCACGATCGCATTCAAGTGGTCGCGATTAATGAGCTCGCAGAGCCAGAGGCGATGGCGCATCTGCTGCAATATGACTCAAGCCATGGTCGGTTCGGCTGGCCGGTTTCCTATAACCAAGAACACTTGTTTGTCGCCACCGACAGCATTCGTCTGCTTCACTTACCGGAACTTCAGCTTTTACCTTGGCGTGACCTTGATGTGGATATTGTCTTGGACTGCACGGGCAAATTTGGTACGCGTCAAGATGGGGAGGCCCATATTGCTGCGGGCGCTAAAAAAGTCCTTTTCTCTCACCCCGCCAGCCAAGACGTGGATAGAACCGTTATTTACGGGGTCAATCATGATGCATTGACCGCCGATGACCGCATTGTTTCCAATGGTTCTTGTACCACTAATTGTATCGTCCCTGTGATCAAAGCCTTGGACGAACACTTTGGGATTGAGTCCGGCACCATCACCACTATTCATTCTTCAATGAATGACCAGCAGGTGATTGATGCGTATCACTCTGATCTGCGCCGAACACGTACTGCCAGCCAGTCTATTATTCCAGTGGATACCAAACTCCATGTTGGAATTGGTAGGATTTTTCCGAAATTTTCTGACAAATTTGAGGCGATCTCGGTCCGTGTGCCGACGATAAACGTGACAGCGATGGATTTAAGTGTCACTGTACGTACTAAAGTGAAAGTTAATGACGTAAATCAAGCTCTGCAGACGGCATCTCGATGTACATTAGACGGTATACTGGATTATACCGAAGCGCCCTTGGTATCGATTGACTTTAACCACGACTCGCACAGCGCCATTGTCGATGGATCGCAAACACGGGTCAGTGATCACCAGCTGATTAAAACGCTGGTTTGGTGTGATAACGAGTGGGGCTTTGCCAACCGAATGTTAGATACCACACTTGCCATGGCGTAATGGACGCAAGCGTGGGTGGGGTGTTGCCCTGATTAAATCAGTTTCAATTTGCAACCTTATAGCGAGGACCATATGTCTGTAATTAAGATGACCGACTTAGATCTTGCCGGAAAGCGTGTGTTTATCCGTGCTGATCTGAACGTGCCTGTAAAAGACGGTAAAGTGACCTCTGATGCACGTATTTTGGCATCATTGCCTACGATTAAGCACTGCTTAGAAGCCGGTGCAAAAGTCATGGTGACCTCTCACCTCGGCCGCCCTGAAGAAGGCCAGCCTGAAGATCAGTATTCACTGCAGCCAGTAGTGAACTACCTAGATGACGCACTTGATTGTCAGGTCAGCCTCGCGAAAGACTATCTAGACGGCCTTGAGCTTAACGCCGGTGAGCTGGTGGTGCTTGAGAACGTTCGCTTCAACAAAGGCGAGAAGAAGAACGACGAAGCGCTGTCTAAAAAGTACGCGGCACTGTGCGATATTTTTGTGATGGACGCATTTGGTACGGCTCACCGCGCCCAAGCCTCAACTCATGGTGTGGGCACGTATGCGCCTGTGGCTTGCGCTGGCCCATTGCTGGCTAACGAGCTTGAGGCATTAGGCAAAGCGATGGACAACCCGGCACGCCCAATGGTGGCGATTGTGGGTGGTTCAAAAGTGTCTACCAAGCTGACGGTACTGAAATCACTGTCAACCGTGGCAGACCAACTGGTTGTTGGTGGTGGTATCGCCAACACCTTTATCGCCGCTGACGGTCACAATGTTGGTAAGTCGCTGTATGAGGCGGACTTAGTCGACACGGCGAAATCTCTAATGGAAGAGTGCCATATTCCTGTTGCCACCGACGTGGCGTGTGCGAAGGCATTTGATGAAAACGCGGAAGCAGAGATCAAGCGCGTTGAAGATGTACAAGACGACGATATGATTTTTGACCTCGGTCCTGAATCAACCCAAGCGTTGGCGGACATTTTGAAAAATGCCAAAACCATTCTGTGGAATGGCCCTGTTGGCGTGTTTGAGTTTAAGAACTTTGAAGCGGGCACGGCAGGCATTTCAAAAGCGATCGCGGAGTCTGAAGGCTTCTCTGTTGCGGGTGGCGGCGATACCCTCGCAGCGATTGATAAGTTTGGTATCCAAGCTGATGTGTCTTACATCTCAACCGGTGGCGGTGCATTCCTAGAGTTTGTTGAAGGCAAGCCTCTGCCTGCGGTAGAAATGCTGGAAGCACGTGCGAAAGACGCATAAACCAGATAATAAAACGGGAGTGACATCTCCCGTTCTTGCTTTCGTTTGACTACAATAGGCCGAGTCGTAAACGATTGCACCCGATTGATAAAGGTGCCTCAGGCATCTTTACTCAGTTCAGCAAAGACAACCCGAGTGAATAGGACAAGAGCCATGTCTAAAGTTTTTGATTTTGTAAAACCTGGCGTTATCTTTGGCGATGACGTTCAGAAAGTATTTGAAGTTGCCAAAGAGAACAAGTTTGCATTGCCTGCAGTAAACGTCGTTAACACTGACTCAATCAACGCAGTGATGGAAGCAGCGGCGAAAGTAAAAGCGCCAGTGGTTATCCAGTTCTCTAACGGTGGTGCGGGTTTCTTCCCGGGCAAAGGTCTGAAACTAGAAGGCCAAGAAGCGCAAATTAAAGGCGCTGTTGCCGGTGCGAAATACGTTCACGCGATGGCTGAAGTCTACGGTGTGCCTGTGATCATGCACACTGACCACGCAGCGAAGAAACTACTGCCGTGGATTGATGGCCTACTTGACGCGGGTGAAGCCTTCTTCAAAGAGCACGGCAAACCGCTTTTCTCTTCTCACATGATTGACCTGTCTGAAGAGTCGCTTGAAGAGAACATGGAAATCTGTGCCGAATACCTTGCGCGCATGGACAAAATGGGCATGACGCTAGAAATCGAACTGGGTATTACGGGTGGTGAAGAAGACGGCGTGGATAACAGCGATGTTGATACCGCTGATCTGTACACCAAGCCAGAAGAAGTGGCTTACGCATACGAAAAACTGTCAGCCGTTAGCCACCGTTTCACCATTGCTGCGTCATTCGGTAACGTACACGGTGTTTACAAGCCAGGTAACGTGGTACTTAAGCCAGAAATCCTACGTGAATCACAGGCTTACTGCTCAGAGAAATTTGGTCTACCGACCAATGGTCTGAACTTCGTCTTCCATGGCGGCTCGGGTTCTTCCGAAGCACAAATTCAAGAATCCATTGGCTACGGTGTGATCAAAATGAACATCGATACCGATACTCAGTGGGCGACTTGGGATGGTATTCGTCAGTATTACCAAGACAACGAAGGCTACCTACAAACTCAAATCGGTAACCCGAAAGGTGACGATCAACCTAACAAAAAATTCTATGACCCACGCGTTTGGCTACGTAAAGGGCAAGAGTCGATGGTTGCGCGCCTTGAGCAAGCTTTCAAAGACCTCAACGCCGTTGACGTCCTGTAAACGTCACAACAGTGTTGAATGTAAAAGCCCGCCACTTGGCGGGTTTTTTTATATCTGCGTGATACTGACTCGTATCATTGCGGAGACATTTCGCGTGAATGAGATAGACAGCGACCAGTAAAAGGCTGTTAACATAGGGTTACCGTTTATCCCAACTTGCAGAGGGAAAGTGAATGAGTGAGGAAAACACAATGGTAGAGGGTGCTAAGTGGGCCCAGACCTGGCTAATGGATAATCAAGATCTCTTGATTCAGTACGGAGTGAACATTATTTCCGCGCTATTGATCTTGGTGATTGGTAACCTTGTGGTTAAAGGTTTAGCTAACTCCATGGCAGGTGTCATGCGCAAGCGCAACATGGATAACGCGGTGGTGGAATTTCTCCACGGCCTCGTGCGTTACTTGTTGTTTGTGATCGTTTTGATTGCCGCGTTGAGCCGTGTGGGTGTACAAACGGCGTCTGTGATTGCCATCTTAGGTGCCGCAGGTTTAGCCGTGGGTCTGGCTTTGCAAGGCTCGTTGGCAAACTTTGCCGCCGGGGTGTTGATTGTGATGTTCCGTCCGTTCAAATCAGGCGATTACGTCGAATTGGCAGGCGTCGCTGGCTCTGTTGAGTCCATTCAAGTGTTCTCTACGGTGCTCACTACCCCGGATAACAAAATGGTGGTGGTGCCAAATGGGTCGGTGATCAGCAGCCCAATCACTAACTATTCCAAGCATGCCACACGCCGTGTTGACTTGACGATTGGCGTCGCGTACAGCGCGGATTTAAAGAAAACCAAAACTGTGTTGATGGATATTCTGACCCAACATCCCTTGATTCTGAAAGATCCTGAACCCAATGTGGCGGTGATGACGTTAGCCGACTCATCGGTCAATTTTGTGGTGCGCCCTTGGGTGAAAACAGAAGACTACTGGAGCGTTTACTTTGAGCTGCTGCCAACCATCAAAGAAGCGCTGGACGAACATGGTATTGAAATTCCATTCCCGCAAATGAGTGTTCACGTCGAGCGCAGCGAACGCCAAGCATAACCTCACGGTCGGTGATAGCCATTATGGATGCGGCAGTGTGGCCGCATCCCTGTTTTTTAACTCGCCAGTAAACGTGCGTAAAGGCCGAGTGCGAGCTTACCGGCCACGAATAGCATCATACTTGCCATGAGTAGGTCGAGTAGCCGTCGAATAGAGGGCGTGGATAGCCACGGTGACAAGCGTGCGGCCCCTGCCGATAAGCCGTAAAACCAAAGGCACGATCCCATTAGGGCCCCAACAGTAAAAGCGACGCGTTCATCGAACGCAAATTGGCCACCAATTGCACCCAACACCACCACGGTATCGAGATACACATGCGGATTGAGCAAGGTCACCGCCAAGGCGCCAATGATCACTGCGCGGCGGCCTCGACTCATGGTGGGGGCTTCCATTGACGCCTCTTGGTTGTGCTGACGTGCGCTCTGGATAAACTGCCACGCGTAGACACTCAAAAAGCCGATCCCTGCGAGCGTGATGGTATTGAGCAGTATAGGGTAACTTGCCAATAAGGCCCCTCCGCCAAAAATCCCACTTGAAATCAAGATAATATCGCAGATAAAGCAGATCGACGCTGTGGTCATATGGTGTTCACGGCTGATACCTTGGTTAATCACATAGGCATTCTGAGCGCCAATGGGAATAATCATGGTTAGGCTTAATCCTAAGCCCTGAAGGGCGACTAGAAAACTGCTCACGGTCTATTCCTTTTTCTCGTGTTATCCCCTCACTTTAAGCACAGAGACGCGTAAAGGGAACCGAATTTTCTTCATCATTGAAAGGATGCAAGCGTAGGGCGACAAGTCGCCGGTCACCATCAGCTTGATGTGGCATCATCAATGGCGTTGTTGATGTTTTGACATAAATCTGACGCAAGCGAGGGAGTCTTTTGCTGAAAAAAGAGTCTGACCTATAACCTCATGATAATTTGAATCCATGAAAGGAGAGAGAATGTGTAAGTTTAAAGCAATGCTTTGCCTGACTAGCGCCTTGGTGACAGCACCAGCCGCGATGGCCAATATTGATTTTCCGCATTTGGACATTACCGGTGTCGGGGAAGTGACGGCTGCGCCTGATATGGCCACGATTGATGTGGGGGTGGTGACCGAGCGAAAAACGGCAAAAGCGGCAAAAGCCGCATCCGACAAAGCGGTCACAGCGTTTATTAATCGGCTGTCGGCACAAGGGGTAAAGCGCGAACAAATCGAGAGTGCGCATATTCAGCTGTCACCGCGTTATCAACATGTCAAAGACAAAGCGCCTGAGCTGATTGGCTACCGTGCTGAGCGCCAGGTTACCGTGACACTTAACCAGCTCGATAAGTTGAATGCAGTGTTAGATGGGGCGCTGGGCGAGGGGATTAACCGAATCCGGCAAGTACAGCTAACCAGTAGTGACCAGTCGGCATTGAAAGATAAAGCCCGTGATGCGGCGGTCAATGATGCTAAAACAAAAGCTGAATCGCTCGCGAAAAGCATGGATATGCGTCTCGATGGCGTCTGGCAAATTCGCTATCGGTCCAGCAATCCACGCCCTGTGATGATGAATGCCGAGATGCGCAGCGGCAGCGCCGATGTCGCCGCAAGCTATCAAGATGCGACCATGCAGGTGCGTGATCAGGTTGATATTATTTTCCGTCTTGATGACTAATAGCCTTGTCGAGCACTGTGATCAAAAAAGGGCGCTGGTGCGCCCTCCCTTTTTTACCATTGATTCTGTGTTTGAATCTTATGCCGTTGGATTGATAGGTTTGCCATCGGCATCGGTGGTTTCACTGTCTTGCTTGCCATTACGACGCGCCAGACGTTGTTCCCAGTAATCGGCATTTTTGATGCCAAGCTTAACGGGATCGAAGGTGTAGGTTTCTACCCCTCTGGCCTGTTGCTCTTCATAATCTTTTAGCGCCTTAAGGGCTGGCTTAGAGATAAAGAAGATGATGATGATGCCAACAATGTTTAACCACGCCATCAAACCCACACCGGCATCACCAAACGCCCAAGCGAGGTTAGCACTCCGCACACAGCCATAGAACACGGCGGACATTAGCACCACTTTCAGCGCAAACATCATCCCTGGCACCTTGATCGTGCGACGCAGGTAGGCAATGTTGGTTTCGGCAATGTAGTAGTAGGCTAAAATAGTGGTAAAGGCGAAGAAGAAGAGCGCGAAGGCGATAAAGGGTTTACCTAGGCCAGGCATCGCTGCTTCAATCGCCAGCTGGGTAAATTCAGGGCTATTTGCCGCGACCGAAGATGCCAAGTTTTGCACGATATAGGCTTCACCCGGACCATGGACGTTGTAAGCACCAGTAATGATGATCATAAACGCGGTTGCCGAGCATACCAGCAGGGTATCGATGTACACCGAGAAGGATTGCACCAAACCTTGCTGAGCTGGGTGGTCAACGTTGGCAGCAGCAGCAGCGTGTGGACCTGTACCTTGACCGGCTTCGTTGGAGTAAACACCACGTTTAACCCCCCAACCAATAGCTGCACCGGCACCTGCCATCGGTGTGAAGGCATCGCCGATGATCATAGAAACCACGGCGGGAATTTCACTGATGTTCAACAGAATGATCACAAACGCAATAATGATGTACGCCAGTGCCATAAAGGGCACCACGATTTGCGTAAAGTGGGCAATGCGTTTAACACCACCGAAAATGATGAACCCGAGCACGATAGAGATGAAGGCACCGGTAATCACTTTCGACACTTCAAGTGAACCAAACATCGCGGTATCAACCATGGCGCCAGAGCCAAACGCGGTTTCGACCGCATTACCAATCGCATTGGATTGTACCCCAGGTAGCATCACACCACAGGCGAGTAAGGTCGCGAGCGCGAAGAGGATGGCATACCATTTCTGTCCCATCGCTTTTTCGATGTAATAAGCAGGACCACCACGGAACTCACCATTGTCTTCTTCTTTATAAATTTGTGCCAAGGTTGATTCAGTGTAAGCGGTTGCCGCGCCTAGAAAAGCAACGACCCACATCCAGAATACCGCGCCAGGGCCACCAAAACCGATAGCGGCGGCGACGCCAGCGATATTACCTGTACCGACACGGCCAGAGAGTGATACTGCTAAGGCTTGGAAGGAAGAAATCCCTTTGGTTGAGCTTTTCCCTGAAAAGAGCAGTCGCCACATTTCGGAGAAGTGACGGATTTGAACAAAGCGCGTCAGTATGGAGTAAAACAGTCCCGCACCTAAGCAGGTGTAAATCAGAACGGGGCTCCATATGATGCTATTTAAGAAATCGACAAACGATTGCATAGTGAGTTCCTTCTACTGTGTTTGCATCATGTTTTGTTGTTATCGCAAATAGCATCTTAAACTGATTTTCAGTTCAATTGTTAATATTTTGTGTCTTTATATTGCGCGATGTGTGAATCTGATCGTTTTGTGCTCAACAAAATGGACGCCGATAGCGAAAAAAAGGAGGCCTTTACGGGCCTCCTTGAGTAATGCCTTATATATCAGCGAGTCAGTTAGGCTGATAGGTGTCTAGTTCTATTTGCGTTTTTTAGGCTTTTTGACTTTGCTCGAGTTTTTAACGTTTTGCTTCTTTTTTTTCTTCTTGTGCTCTGCTTTTTTATGTTTAGGCTTCAAGCCATCAATGGTTCGCTCTTTAATCTCTTCATCCATGTAGCGCGTGATCCTATCCATCATCGGTTGGTCATGGGCTTCGACCAGTGAAATCGCAGAGCCTTTCTTACCGGCACGTGCTGTGCGGCCTATGCGATGTAAGTACACATCGGCGGTTCGCGGAAGATCATAATTGATCACATGGGTAATATCTGGGACATCAATACCGCGTGCCGCGACATCCGTGGCCAGTAGGACCTTCACTTTTCCTTCGCTAAACCGGTTAATCGCATTGTTACGTTTCGCTTGTTGCATTTCACCTTGGATCCAGGCGCAATCCAGTTTTTGTGACTGCATATAATCACGAAGCTCCGCCAAGCGTTCACGTGTTTTAATAAATACAATCGCGCGCTCTGCCTGTTCGGTAACAATGGATGTAAGCAAGGCGCGTTTATGCTCCAAATCATCACAGCGGTGATACCACTGGGTGATTTTTTTACGCTCGCGGCGTGGCGGTGTCACATCCACCAGCTCAGGGTTATCTAGCAGATCCTCGGTAAAGCCTGCTACCCCGCGCCCTTCTAGTGTGGCGGAGAAGAGCATGGTCTGACGGCGGCGCTGGCACTCATCAGAGAGTCGATTGACCGCATTCGCAAACCCCATATCGAGCATCCGGTCTGCTTCATCTAAGATCAGGCATTCAACGGCGCGGCAATCGAATCGCTCAGCTTCAATGTACTCCATCAAACGGCCAGGCGTTGCCACCACAATATCCTGTGTTTTACCCAGCTGCTCCGCGTGCTCTTGGTATGAAATCCCGCCGGTGATGGTGAAGATCTTAAGACTGGTATTTTTCGCTAATGCGCGCGCTTCATCAGCTACCTGAATGGCTAACTCACGCGTGGGAGTGAGAACCAGTACGCGACCTGGCCCGGGTTTTTGCCGCGGAAAGTCGAGTAAGTGCTGCAACATGGGCAGCAAAAAAGCCGCCGTTTTGCCGGTTCCCGTTGGCGCGGAGGCAAGGATGTCACGTCCATCCATACCGTGGGGGATAACCTCAGATTGGATCAGCGTAGGGCGCTGATAGCCCATATCGTCAAGTGCACTGAGCAGTTCTGGATCCAGCTCGAGTTCGGCAAAGCTTCGCACAGGTAATTCTCCAAGGATAGTTAAGCGCGGTATTATAGACGCAAATAGTGTAAATGGGCAGCGCGCCCAAGGCCAATGATAGCGAGGCGCTGCTCGATTTGGCTTACGAGAGTTTAAGGTAAAATGCTCGCGTCAGATCGGCAAAAGCCTGCGTGTAGGTGCCATCTTGCTCGCGCACCGCGATCGTATCAGATCTGACCGCGCCCGTCGTCGGGCTTAGCGTGAATAATACGCGAGAGGGGGCTTTTTCCGGTGTGGGGCTGACCAAAACGCGACGCTGTAAGTAAAGCCCTTGTGCTTGTGCATTCTCAATGAATGCATTGGCTTCTTTGGTGGGCAAAATCAGATCCGCACACCCTGTGGGGGCGAGTAACCGCTTTAGACAGGCAATAAGCGCGGGATGGCTTAAGGTACTGGCATGTCTGGCAACGGCTCGTTGTGGGTTGCTTGAAAGCGCACCACTGGTGAAATAAGGGGGATTGCAGACAATATGTTGCCACTGTTCGCGACACGCAAAGTCGTTAATATCACCGTGGTGCAATTGGATTTGCGCGGCAAACCGTGACGCTCTCACATTTAACGTGGCGCAGTGAAAGGCGGACGGATCGTACTCGACCGCCGTCAGCGATAGATGAGCAAAACGTTGTGCTAACATCAGCGCTAACAAACCGGTTCCTGTCCCGATGTCCAAGCTGTTGCTCGCCGTCCCAGGCTGAGCCCAAGCGCCTAGCAGTACACCATCTGTACTGACTTTCATGCCACAATTGCCGTGGTCGATAACAAATTGTTTAAAGCGAAATTGGCTCATGTGTCCTGCACTCTGGCGACGTAGTGGCATCAAGAGTTAGCATTTTTGTCTTTTGTGTAACCACTATGTTATCGATATTGATCGTTAAAAAATACCATGGATAACATGATAGATAGTTTATTGAGCTGATTGTTATTGCTAAAGCAGAAGATCACAAGGTTTTTTGTCAATGCCTTTACTGTGACTATGAACTTCTTCATTATTCTGCGCTCTGCCCATCGTCTGAAACAAAATATTATAAATGAGAGTTTCAGCTGGGTGAAACATTATTGATTGCAAACACTATCTTCAAGCTGTAGGTATACATCGTGACTAAACGTTTAAAATTAGTAGATATTTTAGCGTTAGGTTTTATGACCTTTGCCTTTTTCTTAGGCGCTGGAAATATAATCTTTCCCCCACAAGCTGGCATGTTAGCCGGTGATCATTACACCGCCGCGATGATCGGATTTTTGATCACCGCGGTCGGTCTTCCTTTAATCGGTATTATTGCGGTTGCAGTGGCAGGCGGCGGCTGGAAGGGTCTGACCCGTGATCTGCCAACGGGGGTCGCGACACTGATGGCCGTGCTGATTTTTATCATTATTGGCCCTGCTTTTGCCGCCCCTCGCGCCGGACTCGTTGCCTATGAAATTGGTTTTAAACCGTTTTTATCTGCGCCAGGACAGTTAGAGTTGGGCGCTTTCTCTGTGGTCTTTTTTGCCGTCGCGATGTTTTTCTCGCTATCTCAAGGCAAACTGATTGATACCATCGGTAAGTTCTTGACGCCCCTGCTCTTCGCGGCGCTCGCGATTTTGGCTATTGCAGTGATCATCAATCCTCAAGGCGACGTGGTGGCCGCGCAGGGTAGCTATGTTGAAAACGCGCTGACAACCGGCTTTTTGGAAGGTTATAACACCATGGATACCTTTGCGGCCTTGATGTTCGGCATGTTGATTGTCGATGTGATCCGCAAAAAAGGTATCGAAGACAACAAAGCAACCTGCATGTATCTGATTTACGCCGGTATTATCGCCGCGGCTGGATTGGCGTTTGTGTACGTGTCGCTGTTCTATTTAGGCTCAACCGCCAGTGTGGTGGCGCAAGGGACGCAAAATGGCGGCGAAATCATGGCCGCTTACGTGGATGCACTGTTTGGCCCGGTCGGGCAAATGATCCTCGCGGCGATTATTGGCCTGGCGTGTTTGACCACTGTGATTGGGTTGGTGAGTGCGTGTGCCGATTACTTTAGCTCGCTCACATCATGGACGTATCGTCGCTGGGTGGTCGTCGTCGCGACTGTCTGTGCGGTGGTGGCCAATGTGGGTCTTAAACAGCTTATCGCTATTTCTATTCCTGTCTTATTCGCATTATACCCGGTTGCGATTGCACTGATTGGCTTGACCTTCATCCGTCGCTGGTTACCAAACCCAGCGCTAGGGTATCGCCTCGTATTGGGCGTGGCATTGCTGTTTAGCTTGCTTGATGCGGCAAAAGTCATGGGCGCTGACATGAGTGCCTTTAGCTTCCTACCGCTGTTTGATGTCGGTATGGCTTGGCTGCTGCCCACACTGGTGGCAATGGGCGTGGCAAAGTTTGTTGGATCACGTGCTAATGCGCTAGCGGAAGCCTAATCATGTTGACCGCGACATAGTCGTGAAGAAAAACCGCGCTGGTTGGGCGCGGTTTTTTATTTGAGGGGATTAAACAGGCCGCGTATCAGAGTAAAGCTTGGTACTCGACCAGCACTTGCTCGCACCAGTTTTGGATCCGTTCGTCACTGAGTTCGTACTCAGAGTCTTCATCAAGGGCAAGACCGACAAATTGCTTGCCGTCCTCAGTGACGGCTTTTGAGGCATCAAAACGGTAACCTTCGGTAGACCAGTAACCGATAAACTGTGCGCCACAGCCTTGTAGTTGCTGATGGAGCATGCCCATGGCATCCAGATACCATTCGGCGTATCCTTCTTGGTCGCCCAAGCCAAACAAGGCGATGACTTTGCCGTCTAGTTGGAGACTATCAATGTCTTGCCAAACCGCTTCCCAATCTTCTTGTAGCTCACCAAAATCCCAGGTTGAGATCCCAAGTAGCAGCAAATCGTAATCTGCCATTTTGGCGAGCGGTGTTTCTTTGACATTATGTAGTTCGACCAAATCATCACCGATAAAGTCACGGATTTTCTCCGCGGCCATTTCGGTGTAGCAGGTGGTAGAACCATAAAAAAGACCGATTTTCATAGCACGACTCGTTTGTGTGTCATGGGCGCAGTTTACCTGCTCAACGGTAATATGATCCAGCAACAGGAAGCGACATTTTGTATAATCGCGGCTGGCCGTGACCCAAGTGATGGGCGTGTTTTTTCGATTAATAACCAAGTGGGCTGAAGGTGACGAACAACATTGAACGCATCGAGCAATTTTTGGATGCTATGTGGATGGAGCGCGGGCTCTCCGAAAACACGTTAAATTCGTATCGCACAGATTTATTGAAGCTGTGCCATTGGCTCGATACTCGCTCGCTGGTAGCGGTGAGCAAGCAAGACTTACTAGATTACCAATATTGGCTACATGAGCAGGGCTACCAATCCAGCACGCGCAGTCGTATGGTGTCGGCGTTGCGTCGCCTATTCCAGTACTTGTATCGACAGAAGTTGCGTCCCGACGACCCCAGTGCCACTCTGATCAGTCCGAAACAGCCCAAGCGACTACCGAAAGATCTCACGGAGGATCAAATCGATGCACTATTAATGGCACCGAATACCGACGATCCGCTTGAGCTTAGAGACAAAGCCATGTTGGAGCTGTTATATGCGACGGGTTTGCGAGTGACAGAGCTTATCGGGCTAACTATGGAGAATGTGAGCTTGCGCCAAGGTGTGGTGCGAGTGTCTGGTAAAGGGGATAAAGAACGCTTGGTGCCGATGGGAGAGTCGGCCGTGGATTGGCTGGAGCACTATTTGGCGTATAGTCGCCCGCTATTGCTGGGCGAGACCAGTACTGATGTGTTTTTCCCAAGCAAACGAGCACGCCAGATGACACGGCAAACCTTTTGGCATCGCATCAAGTATTACGCGCAACTGGCAGGGATTGAGACCGATGATCTGTCGCCGCATGTTTTACGTCATGCGTTTGCGACTCACTTACTCAATCATGGGGCCGATTTACGCGTGGTGCAGATGTTACTTGGACACAGTGACCTATCGACGACGCAAATCTATACCCATGTGGCCACCGAGCGTTTGAAGCAGCTGCATCAAACACACCACCCACGCGGCTAACCGATAACTGGTGACAACTTCATGATAGAAATAAAAAGACGTACGCCGTCAGTGACACCGGCATTCAGCGATGCCATTCCGCCGCTATTGCAACGCTTATACGCTAATCGTGGTTTAAAGGAAGACAGCGAGCTTAACCGCAGCGTGGCTGGCTTGCATCAATATCAAGCGTTAACCGGGATTGATGCTGCCGTTAACTTGCTCGCCGAGGCGCTAAAGACCCATCAATCCATCTTGATTGTGGGTGACTTTGACGCCGATGGCGCGACATCGTCAGCGCTCTCCGTCAAAGCCTTACGCATGATGGGTGCCTCCCGCGTCGATTACCTGGTGCCAAACCGCTTTGACGATGGCTACGGCTTAAGCCCTGAGGTGGTTGACCAAGCCTCGGAGCGGGGAGCAGAGCTTATCATGACTGTGGACAACGGGGTGTCCTCGTTGTCAGGAGTGGCGCACGCCAAAGCGCTCGGTATGCAGGTGCTGGTGACCGATCACCATCTACCGGGTGAGACACTGCCTGAGGCCGACGCCATGGTGAACCCGAATCTGGATGACTGTGGTTTTCCCTCGAAGGCGCTTGCCGGTGTGGGGGTCGCCTTTTATTTGATGCTGGCGCTGCGTGCGCATTTGCGCGACCAAGGGTGGTTTGAGCAGCAGGGACTGGCCATCCCTAACTTAGCCGAGTTGCTGGATTTGGTCGCGCTGGGCACGGTCGCCGACGTGGTAGCGTTAGATGGTAATAACCGTATTCTTGTACATCAGGGGTTGCAGCGGATCCGCGCTGGGCGTTGCCGCCCTGGGATCCAGGCGCTTATCGAGGTGGCCAATCGCAACATGGCTACGCTTGTCGCCAGTGATTTCGGCTTTGCATTGGGGCCAAGGATCAATGCCGCGGGGCGTTTAGATGATATGGCGTTTGGGGTCGAGCTTTTACTGTGTGACAACATTCATGCTGCCAGACGCATGGCGTCTGAGTTGGATGCGCTCAATCAAACCCGCAAAGATATAGAGCAAGGCATGAAGCAAGAAGCCGTGGCTTGGTGTGAGCGCTTGATTGCCGAACAGTCCGAGCAAGAATTGCCGGTAGGGCTGGCGCTGTTTCAGCGTGACTGGCACCAAGGCGTGATTGGGATCCTCGCCTCGCGCTTAAAAGATCAATTTCATCGCCCTGTGATTGCGTTTGCCGATGGGGGGGATGGACTGATAAAAGGTTCAGCGCGTTCGATTCCGGGTTTGCATATGCGCGATACATTGGATCGGATTGATACCTTAAATCCCGGATTAATTAAAAAGTTTGGCGGCCATGCCATGGCGGCTGGACTGACCATCGACGAGGCACAGTTTGATGCCTTCGCCAAGCAGTTTGATGCGCAGGTGCGTGAGCAGGTCAGTGAGGACGACTTAAAAGGTGTCTTGTTAAGTGATGGTCCCTTACAAAGTCACGAGCTGGGATTAGAGACAGCCGAAACCATTCAAGCAGGCGGTCCTTGGGGACAAGGCTTCCCGGAGCCGCAGTTCGATGGCATTTTTAAGGTGCTGCAGCAAAAACTGGTGGGCGGCAAACACTTAAAATTGATGGTCGAGCCGGAAGGCGGCGGCACCATGATTGATGCCATTGCTTTTAACGTTGATTTGCGTCGCTGGCCCGATCCCAGTACCAAGACGTTACGACTCGTTTACCGCCTGGATATCAATGAGTTTCGCGGTAATCGTAGCGCCCAGTTGATCATCTCTCACCTTGAAGCCGCTTAAATATGCGGCTTTTTCCATCACGCCCTGTTTATTGGCGCGACAATTCGCTAAAATTCGGCGGTTAAATTTCCGCTAATAATGAAGATGCTTGACCATGTTTGAGATTAATCCAATCAAAAATCGCCTCGCCGATATCGCCGAACGTACCGATGTCCTCCGGGGGTATCTTTGACTATGATGCTAAAAAAGAGCGTCTAGAAGAAGTTAATGCCGAGTTAGAACAACCGGACGTGTGGAATGAACCACAACGTGCACAAGCGCTGGGTAAAGAGCGTGCTTCCCTTGAAGCGGTGGTGGAAACCATCGAGCAACTGACTCAAGGCGGCGAAGACGTCAACGAACTGCTGATGCTTGCGGTCGAGGAAGACGATCAAGAAACCTTTGACGAGGTGGAGCCGGAGCTGGTGGAGCTTGAAGCCAAGCTAACCAAGCTAGAATTCCGCCGCATGTTTTCTGGTGAGCACGATGCGTCTGATTGCTATATTGACCTGCAAGCCGGGTCAGGCGGTACCGAAGCGCAAGATTGGACCAACATGATGCTCCGCATGTACTTGCGCTGGGCGGATGCGAGAGGCTTCAAAGCTGAAGTGATTGAAGTGTCTGAGGGGGATGTGGCTGGATTAAAATCTGCCACGGTACGCATCACCGGTGAATACGCCTACGGCTGGCTACGCACGGAAACGGGCGTTCATCGTCTGGTGCGTAAATCGCCTTTCGACTCGGGGGGCCGTCGTCATACCTCGTTTGCCTCGGCGTTTGTGTACCCGGAAATCGATGACAACATTGATATCTATATTAACCCATCAGATTTACGGATTGATGTCTACCGTGCTTCTGGTGCGGGTGGGCAGCACGTTAACACCACCGAGTCAGCAGTGCGGATCACCCACGTGCCGACCAACACCGTGGTGCAATGCCAAAACGATCGCTCACAGCATAAAAACAAAGATCAGGCGATGAAACAGCTGCGTGCGAAGTTGTTTGAGCTTGAGCTACAAAAGCAAAACGCGGAAAAACAAGCCAACGAAGACGCCAAATCTGATATCGGTTGGGGCAGCCAGATCCGCTCCTACGTATTAGATGATTCGCGTATCAAAGACTTGCGTACCGGTATTGAAAACCGCAATACGCAGGCCGTTCTCGACGGCGACTTGGACAAATTTATTGAAGCCAGCCTCAAATCTGGCCTGTAATGACGAATTAATGTAAAGGGTTTTCTATGACTGACCAGTTACCAGATGAAAATAAGCTGATTGCCGAGCGTCGTGCCAAGCTCACTCACATTCGTGAAAATTGTAAGGCAAACGGCCATCCTAATGATTTCCGTCGTGAGCACTTAGCGGCTGACTTGCAAGCTGAATTTGGCGAGAAAGAAAAAGCGGAACTCGAAACACTGGACCACAAAGTGACCATTGCGGGCCGCATCATGGCTAAACGCGGTCCATTTATGGTGGTACAAGATGTCTCGGGCCGTATTCAAGCCTATGCGTCAAAAGACGTGCAAAAGGCGTTGAAAGCCGAGTACCAAGGCTTAGACATCGGCGACATCATTGGTGTTCACGGTGCGCTACATAAATCTGGTAAAGGCGATCTGTATGTCAACATGGAGCGCTACCAGCTGCTGACGAAAGCCCTACGGCCGCTACCGGAAAAATTCCATGGGCTAGCTGACCAGGAGCTGCGCTATCGTCAGCGCTATGTGGACCTGATTGTCAACGAAGAATCGCGTCACGCTTTCCAGGTACGCTCCAATGTGGTCACCGCCATCCGTAATTACATGGTGGATAAACACTTTATGGAAGTGGAAACGCCGATGATGCACGTCATCCCAGGCGGTGCTACCGCGCGTCCCTTTACCACCCACCATAATGCGCTTGATATCGACATGTACTTACGTGTGGCGCCCGAGCTTTATTTAAAGCGTTTGGTTGTCGGCGGCTTTGAGCGTGTGTTTGAAGTGAACCGTAACTTCCGTAATGAAGGGCTTTCACCGCGTCATAATCCTGAATTCACCATGATGGAATTCTATATGGCGTATGCCGATTACAATGATCTGATGGATCTTACGGAAGACATGCTCTCTCGCGTGGCGCTGGACGTGATGGGACAGTCTGTATTGCCTTATGGTGAGCATGACATTAATTTCGCAGGGCCTTATCCGCGAATGACCATGCTCGATGCTATCAAGCAATATAACCCTGATCATGCTGATATTCAGGCGCTGACGTATGAGACGGTACAAGATCGTGATCACCTTGCCTCGATAGCGAAATCACTCAAAATCAGTGTTGAGTCATTCTGGACGGCTGGACAGTTGCTGGAAGAGATCTTTGGTGAGACAGCTGAACCGCAGTTGATTCAGCCAACCTTTATCACCGAATATCCAGCCGATATTTCACCGCTGGCGCGTCGCAATGATGATAACCCGTTTGTGACCGACCGTTTTGAATTCTTCGTCGGTGGGCGTGAAGTGGCGAATGGCTTCTCGGAGCTTAACGACGCAGAAGACCAAGATGCACGTTTCAAAGCCCAGGTAGATGCCAAAGATGCCGGTGATGATGAGGCGATGTACTACGATGCGGATTACATCAACGCACTCGAGCATGGCTTGCCACCGACGGCGGGACAAGGAATTGGTATCGACCGATTGGTGATGTTATTCACCAACACGCATACGATTCGTGATGTGATCTTGTTCCCAGCCATGCGCCCACAGCAAGGCAGTTAATACTGGACAGACCACAGCACAAGCGGCTCAATGAGCCGCTTTTTTTGCGCCTTGCGTCGTTGTTTTCTCAAAAACCTGCGATATTTTATCTGGATTTTTCAGATATCTGGCTACAATTATCCGTATTACAACCCATCGTATGTCTCTTTATTGAGACAGATTAGAACTTGCCCTTCTTTATAATAGGGGCTTGATTCGCTGGCGAAAAAGACAGACTGGATGTAAGGCAGGTGTTATGGGATTCGATTCGGGGACTGACAAAACCTTGAGCTCACTCGTCGTTGTCGGCGGGACCTATGAGCCTTGGTTAGCGACCCTTGAGCAAGCTGGTTGGCATTGTCATCGCTGTTATGATTTGCGAGCCGCGCAGTCATTGCTACAAGATATCGGCCCTTGTATAGGTATTGTCGATTTAAGTCATGATGACTTTAGCCTTAATGGTGTGGCATCACTGGTTAACCGCAATAAACAGGTGCGCTGGCTAGCTTTAGTTAGAGAAAACCAACTGACGAACGAAGCCATTTGCCAGTTTATTGTTAGTTTTTGTATTGATTACTTCACCTCGCCCGTTCCTAACTCGCAGTTGATGAGCACCATTGGTCACCAATTGGGTATGTTGCGCCTTGAACGACAAGTATGGCCGCAACTGGGCGATCATAGCGATATGGGTTTGGAAGGCGCCAGCCCAGCGATGAAAAAGTTGCGTGATCAGGTCAGGCGTGTCGCGCCCACTGATGTGTCTGTATTGATAGCCGGCGAGAGCGGTACAGGCAAGGAGCTGGTAGCGCAAGCAGTTCATCATGCTTCAACCCGTGCAAAAGCGCGATTTGAGTCGATTAAATGCTCGGCGCTTGCCGACGAGCAAATGCAGCAAGCGCTATTGGGCGACGAGCATTCGCGTGGAAAAATCCGCCAATGCCATAAAGGCACCCTCTTTTTTGACGAGATTGGTGACCTGCCGCTGCATTTACAAGGGCACTTATTGCACTTGCTGCAAGAGGGCACCTTAGATATCAGCCATGACAAATACGAACACGACCTGGATGTGCGGGTGATTGCCTCGACCCATATGGATTTGGAGAAACGTGTGGCTGAGGGGCTTTTTCGTGAAGATCTGTATTACCGGCTAAATGTGCTGCGCATTAATATGCCTTCATTAAAAGACCGTCAGTCTGATGTACCTGATTTGGCAGAATACTTTTTGCTTAAGTTTGCACGTCAATACAACACACAAGCGAGGACGTTTTCCGACGAAGCCAAGCGTGTGTTGAGCAGTTACTCGTGGCCGGGTAATGTGCGCGAGCTGATTAATCAGGTGAAACGGGCAGTACTGTTGGCCGATCATCTGGTGATTGAAGCGGAGCACTTAGATCTTCCTCGTCAGGGAGATTATAAACAAAGCTTACGTAAAATCCGTGAAGAGTCTGAACGAGACGCCCTGATCGCCGTCCTTGAAGAGAATAAAGGACAAGTGTCGGCGGCGGCTAAAGAGCTTGGTGTGTCACGTGCGACTATGTATCGGCTATTGAACAAACACAACTTGATCCCCTCGCCGCGTACCTTCCGTCAGTAAATCACTTGTCCCCATGATGTTGAGGGCTGAAAACTCAGCCCTGCTGGGATTGCGCATTTGGGATTGGAAACAGGTAGTCGTAAAGCCAGTTATAAACAAATGCATACACAAGATAAAATAGGACTAGCCCGATATCCATACTGAGTGCTTGCCAAAAGTTCATCGACAGCCACCACATGATAAAGGGAATGGTCGCAATCAGCAGTCCGGCTTCAAAGATCACCGCATGCAGCAGACGCAGCGGTAAGGTTTTAAGCACTGAGCCCCGCCATGCCAGCATCGCTTTATCAAAGCCAATGTTGTAGACATAATTCCAAAGGGTGGCGAGCACCGAAAAAATCGCGCCCATGATCCCAAGGTGACCGATGTCCGCCCCGAGGATCCAATTGAGCCCCAAGACCACCAAGATCAAGCCCGTTAGTTCAAAACCGATAGCATGGCGCCATCTATCTGCTTTTGTTCGCATCAGATTTCCGGTTGCGATTGGATAATGCAGCAAGATTACACGTAATGACCAACAACGCAACCGAGACGCCTCCAGGTAACGAATTATTGTGGCGTTTGGCGGTGGGCGATGAATTCAAAGCTGTACTGATGCAAGCGAAAGTAGTTCACGGTATATTCAAACGGTGTCCCGTCGACAAGCTCACTGACGGATTCGACCCGCAATATGGGCGTATTTTCCCGGGTGTTGAGGCGCGCGGCGAGTGAGGTTGACGTACTATCTGGCCAGACACATTGGCGACTTTTCGCGATCTGCATCCCCTTATGTCGCTCGATATAGTCGTATTTTGATGTTTGCATCACTTCGATACTGAGATCGGTAAACATGGCCACCGGCAGGTAGGTGCACTCAAGGATTTCTGGCTCGCCATCAATCAAACGAAGACGTTGGATTTCATAAATCAACGTCCCTTCCTCCAAGTTCAATTTACTGGCAATGGTGTGGCTACAAGGTGACGTTTCAAATGCGATCACTTTTGAGCTGGGTGTTTTGCCTTGTGCGGAGACCTCTTCGATAAATCCCATCAGTTGAAAGGCGTTGTGCTGTGCTTTAGGGGCTTTTACATAACTGCCGCTACCTCGGACGCGGTAAAGCAGATCGTTATCAACCAACACCTTCATCGCCTTACGTATGGTGACGCGGCTGACGTCATAGGTAGCCTGTAGCGTGGCCTCAGTCGGCATCATCGCGCCCGGTGTGAGGGTGCCATCTTTAATCTGCTCAGTGAGTAAATCGGCTATTTGCATGTAGCGAGGTTTCAACATGTCGGCTCCTTTTGGCTGCATTCCCCATCATAACAAACTGTGATCGATAATACATTTGAAGTACATAAATAGATTTTCATTGTGCCTTCGATCAATAAATGCCCTTTTGTGTATTCTTAAAGTATTATTTATGTAATACATTAAAGATACATATTAAGAGGAGGCACGATGATGAAACCACAAAAGCTCACTATCGTTGGGGGTGGAAGCACCTATACATTGGGGATGATCAATAGCTTGATTGCTGAAAAAGAAGCATTTCCGCTAAGCAAAATCACCTTCTATGACATTGATGAACAAAGACAAGCCTCGAATGCCAAAGCGACGGAGATCTTGCTGCGCGAGGCTTATCCTGAGGTCGAAGAGTTTGTTTATACCACGGATAAAGAAACCGCATTTTCAGATGCCGATTTCTTCTTTATTCAGATCCGCACGGGTGGGTTACCGATGCGTGAGCGTGATGAGCAGATTCCACTCTCTTATGGCTGTGTCGGTCAAGAAACCTGTGGCGCGGGCGGCATGGCGTATGGACTACGCTCGATAGGAGACATGATCACTCTCGTGAATGACATCCGTCACTTTGCTCCGGATGCTTGGATTTTAAACTATACCAACCCAGCCGCCATTGTCGCTGAAGCCTTGCAGCGCGAGTTTCCTCATGACAACCGCATTCTAAACATCTGCGACATGCCCGCTGCCATTATGGTGAGTTATGCGCAATTACTCGGCTGCGAAATCTGGGACTTGGTGCCGGAATACTTTGGGCTGAATCACTTTGGATGGTTTACCAAGGTACGAAACCGAGATGGGGTCGACCTGACCGATGAGATTAAACGCATCATTTTGGAAGAGGGGATCAGTGCTGTTGACCCAGAAATTGCCGATGACCCTTCATGGCAGGCAACGTTTAAAAACATGCAGACCATGTTGAAAGACAATCCTGAGTACTTACCCAATACTTATCTGCAGTACTACTTGTATCCGGAAAAAATGGTGGAAAAAGAAGATATTGCTAATACGCGTGCGCGCCAAGTAATCAATGGGCGAGAAAAGCGCGTGTTTAGCCTGAATGAGCGCATCATTGCCGCGGGCACTACCGCTAATGAGCATCTTCATGCAGATATCCATGGGCGCTATATGGTGCGTGTAGCGGCCTCCTTGGCCTATAACCGTGGCGAGACGTATCTGGTTATCGTGCCAAACGATGGCGCGATCCCCAATATTCAGAATGATGCCATGGTGGAAGTGCCGGCCGCGTTAACCAATGACGGCCCGAAACGTTTTGCGGTCGGAACCATCCCGACGTTCCAAAAAGCACTGATCGAAGGCCAACTCGGCTACGAAAAGCTGGTCGTGGATGCATGGTTTAGCGGGGATCGACAAACACTGGTCAATGCGCTCACGCTCAACCGAACCGTTGTGGATGTGCCAAAAGCGCAACAAATCGTCGATGAGCTTTTACGTGTGAACGGCGACTATCTACCTCAATTTCATTAATAATACGATGCCCCAGAGACCATCTGGGGCCAACATCTGGGAGCGATCATCATGAAAGATATGATCCAGCGCTTTGGCGCAGCAATGTTTGTCCCTGTGCTCCTCTTTCCTGCAGCCGGTATGTTATTAGGCTTATCGGTGATGCTGCTCAACCAAGATCTCTTTCCTTGGGCGGTGGAAGGCAGTGCATGGGTAAAAGTGTCAACGATCCTTCTCCAAGCCTCGTTGGCGGTGTTTAAAAATATGGCCCTGGTGTTTGCGGTAGGGTTACCGATAGCACTAGCAAAATCTGCATCCGGGCGTGCAGTGCTTGCCACACTGGTGTCATACATCACCTTTAATTATGTGATTGGTGGCATTTTACAGTTCTGGGGACCTGAGCTTGGGGTGAACTATGTGGAGGGTGAGCGTGGGCTTACTGATGTGGGCGGTATACTGACTTTGGATACTAACCTATTGGGCGCCATCGTAATTGCTAGCCTCTCCGTTTGGGTTCACAACCGTTTCTTCGACAAAAAACTACCAAACTGGGCGGCAGTGTTTGGTGGCACACCCTTGGTGGTTATTGTGAGTTTCCCCATCATGGTACTCATGGCGATCATCACCTGTTTTACCTGGCCAAGTATTCAGCACGGCATTAATAATCTACAAACCTTTTTAGTCGGTGCGGGGTCATTCGGGGTGTGGATGTTCACCTTCCTTGAGCGGATTATGATCCCAACAGGTCTGCATCACTTTGTCTATGGCCCGGTATTTTATGGACCTGTAGCGGTGGATGGCGGCACAGTGGCCCATTGGATTCAAAATATCCAAAACTTTGCCAGCAATCCTGCTCCCTTAACCGAGCAATTCCCGCAAGGTGGCTTGATGTTGACTGGCATGGGGAAAGTCTTTGGTTGTACGGGTATTGCTATGGCGCTTTACGCAACCGCGAAGCCAGAAAACAAGAAAATGGTGCTTGGCTTGGTGCTTGGTGCGGCATTGACGGCCATTCTTACTGGGATCACCGAGCCGATTGAGTTTACCTTCTTGTTTATCGCGCCGGCATTGTTTGCGCTCCACGCGGTATTGGCAGCCACCATGGCAACCATTGCCTATTGGTTTGGTGTCTCAGGTAATTTTCAGACTGGGCTTATCGACTTTATTTTTCAAAACTGGCTACCGCTGGGCAGCTTGCATGGTGACACCTATATTGTGCAAGTGCTCATCGGCCTGAGTTTCACCGCTATCTACTTTGTGGTGTTCCGCGCGCTGATTTTGAAGTTTGATATTCCCACCCCTGGTCGAGGTAGCGCAGAGGCGAAGCTTTATACCAAAGCCGACTATAAGGGCGCGCAACAGAGTGATTCATCAAGCGGTGTGATTGATAGTGGACAAGCGAGCGCGTTTATTGAAGGGTTAGGTGGTAAAGACAACATAGCCCTGCTCACCAATTGTGCCACGCGGTTACGTATCAAGGTACATGAGCCTGAAAAAGTAGCGGAAACGCAATATTTTCAAGAGCATGGCGCAGTAAACGTGGTACGTAATGGTGATAGCTTTCAAATTATTGTTGGCTTAACTGTACCTCAGGTTCGCGAAGAAATGACGCAATTGACACGGGCGTAATAGGCGTATGGAGTAAAACACAGGACGGCAACCCCAAGGGGCTGCCGTTTGCGATCTAAGGGCAGGGGTTAGGGTAGCGGTTAGCGATCTCATCAATACCAGCAAGCACATCGTCACTCAGCGTCAGATCCAAGCTATCGAGATTACTCTCTAGCTGTTTTAGCGTCGTGGCGCCAATGATGTTAGAGGCGACAAAAGGACGACTATTGACGAACGCGAGTGCCATTTGTGCCGGATCAAGACCATGGCGCTGGGCAAGATCGACATACTCTTGCGTGGCCTTTTGCCCTGACTCGGTAAAGTAGCGTGCGAAGCGTTGGTGCAGTGTACAACGGGCCCCTTTCGGGCGTGCGCCTTGCAAATATTTACCGCTCAACGCGCCAAACGCCAGCGGCGAGTAGGCGAGCAATTCCACCCCTTCATGATGACTGATTTCCGACAGACCGACTTCAAAGGTGCGGTTAAGCAAATTATAAGGGTTCTGAATAGAAACGATACGCGTGAGGCCATGCTTCTCTGCCAGATGCAAATAGCGCATCACGCCCCAAGGCGTTTCGTTTGAAACGCCGATATAACGAATTTTTCCTGCTTGGACGAGTTCATTCAGTGCATCCAGGGTATCGAGGATGGTGACCCCAGAGTGTTCATCTTGATACGGATAATTGAGCTTACCAAAACAGTTATTGTGCCGCTGTGGCCAGTGCACTTGATACAAATCGATATAGTCGGTTTTTAGTCGTGTCAGGCTATCTTCAACGGCTTGATGAATATGGCGTCGGTTAAGCGACATGTTGTCACGGATGTAAGGAACATTGCGTGGCCCCGCCACTTTGGTTGCGAGGATAACACGATCGCGCTTCCCGGACTTTTCTAACCAGCTGCCGATGTACTGTTCGGTTAACCCTTGCGTGGATTGGCTGGGGGGAACGGGATACATTTCTGCGGTATCAATAAAATTAACGCCCCGTTCAAAGGCAAGATCGAGCTGCGCATGAGCGTCAGCTTCACTATTTTGCTCACCAAATGTCATGGTGCCTAAGCACACTTTACTCACCTCTAGCGAGGAATGGGGCAAACGGTGGTATTGCATCCTTTCTCCTTGTCTGCAATCGACCTATGGCAGTCCATAGTAGAGAATTTTAAAAATGATCGAAAGCGGTTTAGCGGTGGCTTGACAGTTGGTTAAATATTGACCATTACTAAATGGATTGTCCGATCGTATCGGTCTGAGCGCGGTGTTATTGCTAGGCATGATGGACACGAGAAAGTGTAATCTAGAGGAAAATCAGATGAACTATTCACAGCTCAAAGCATGGATGCGCGCGGATCCTCGCTCATGCCCACAATGTTATGTGATGGCACACGCAGGCGGCGCGAAATACTCGGTCGAAGTCGAAGTGAAGCATGAATTAGAGCCTTTACGCTCGGACCAAACCGGTGAAGTGATGCAGTTTGATCATGTCGGACAAGTGGGAGAAAAACTTAAAGCGTTAGGGATTGAAGAGGGCGTACTGCGCTTGATGGATCCTTACGATGAGTTTGCCACGGGCGGAGAGCCAGGCTGTCGAGAAGACATGCCCATTCGTTTTTGATGGTTACCCTTAAAGCGAAGCGATGGGGTTATCACGCGTGCGGATCGACGCTTATTTCGGATCCACAAAGTAACGACGCAAGATCTGGTGGGTAAACTGGGTGCGTAAATAGAAGCCGCGCGGCAAGGTACGGATCGGCTCACCACTGGGCCCGAAAGCGTCGGTCAGGGCTTTACCGTTGGCCGCTTTGGGCCGTAGTTGGAGCGACTCACCTTGGCGGGCGGTGATTTCCGTCACGCGACCGAGAGCCACCCAATCCATTAACTCTTCCCAATCGGCGCGTAGTTGCGCTTCTTCCTCTTGGCTAGGAGACCATAATAATGGCGTGCCAATGCAGCGCTGTGATACCGGTATATCGCGTTCGCCTTCAACCGGCACCCACAAAACCCGTGATAGCTTTTGCCGCACATGACTATTTTCCCAGCGTATCCCCGCGATCCCAGTGAGTGGCGCCACACACACAAAGGTGGTTTCCAGTGGTTTCCCCTCACGGTTAACGGGAATGGTTTTTAGCTCAATACCTAAGTGTGCGAAGTCTTGTTCGGGTTTGCTGCCCGCGTTGGCACCCAAGCAGGTTTCGAGTAGCATGCCAATCCAGCCTTTCTCCCGTGTGAGTGACGCTGGACAAGGGATCGACAGTGTCTCGCTGACTTCGCCAAGGGTCAAACCAGCAAGGGCAAGCGCGCGTTCCATCAATATCTGCTCGGATGCGGGGGGCGGTGTCACTGTGTTGGGATCCTGCTCGTTAACGGATGAGCGTGCATTATCAAGAACTGCCGTATCGGCTGCAAGTGGATCCCATTTCGATGATCCTACTCTTTCTCCTCTGGTTATCCACAGAGGAGGGATGATTGATGGGATAGCTCACTCTCATGATCAAATATACAGTACATAAATCGCGGTAAAAATGGGAAAAATGGCGAACTTGGCGCTTTTTTGCGCTATCGGTGTGGATAATTTTCTTGTTGGTGGATCTTTGAGCGATCTGTGTTTATTTGATGATCATTCGATCCCGAAAAAGATCTTGTTGTTTCGGTTTTGTTTTAAATAAATGATTTTTAATGTTTTTTATGTTGATTTGGTTATTTTAAACATCATTGCAAGATCCTGAATCGTTCGATAAGTACACTTTTTCTTGGCTTCTTCACAAATCTATCCACAGAAAGCGTGAATAAATGTGCGCAAACTCTCATTGCTATGTTTATAACTTCCTGTTAGGGGTTAAGTTATCCTCAGATGACGACGAGTGCGCAAAAACAACGCTCAATCCACAATGTTTGTTTACCCTTTACCGCTTTTTGTGAAAAAATCAGGTTCAGTAGAGATTTATCATTGAGGTCGTCCAGTGATTGATGGCGATGGCTATCGTCCCAATGTGGGGATAGTAATTTGTAACGGCCACGGTCAAGTTCTCTGGGCTCGTCGATATGGTCAGCATTCGTGGCAGTTTCCACAAGGTGGCATCGATGAAGGGGAAAGCCCTGAACAAGCGATGTACCGGGAGTTGTACGAAGAGGTAGGTCTGACCAAGAAAGATGTACGCATCTTAGGGACCAGTCGACATTGGCTGCGCTATAAGTTACCCAAACGCTTGGTGCGCTGGGATTCTAAGCCCGTGTGTATTGGGCAAAAGCAGAAGTGGTTTTTGCTAAAACTTGAATGTGACGAGTCACGCGTCAATGTCTCGCGCGGAGGCACGCCTGAATTTGATGGTTGGCGCTGGGTGAGTTATTGGTATCCAGTGCGGCAAGTGGTGGCGTTTAAGCGCGAGGTGTATCGGCGCGCGATGAAAGAGTTTGCGCCACTTGCGATGCCGTTTAAAGAACGCAAACCTCGACGTCGACATAAGCGAGGATAAGTGTAGAGGAGAAATCGGGTGCTCACGCAGTTACGACATATTGTGCAAAGTGTAGCGGCGTCTTCAGATCTTGAGCAGGCGTTACACACTTTAGTGCAACAAACTTGCGTGGCGATGCGTACCGAGTGCTGCTCCGTTTATCTTGCCAATGCCGAACACCAACAGTTCGAGCTGATGGCAACACAAGGCCTCGACCCTTGTGCACAAGTGTCGATGGCATTTGGCGAGGGGTTGGTCGGTGTGGTAGGTGAGCGCGCTGAGCCTTTAAATTTGGCGTATGCGCGTGAGCATCCTGCGTTCAAACCTTTCCCCTCTACCGGCGAGGATGCGTTTCAATCCTTTCTTGGCACGCCCATCATTTATCGCAAAAAGGTGTTGGGTGTGCTGGTGGTGCAGCAACACCAACCCCGCCAGTTTGATGAGAGCGAAGAGTCCTTTCTCGTGACCTTAGCCGCACAGCTGGCGGTGGTGTTTGCCCATGCCGATGCGCAAGGTGGCTGGCAGGGAGCCCCGTCACCGGTGTTACTAGAGGGAATGCCTGCGTCGCCGGGCATTGGCATCGCACAAGCTTGGTGTGATGACTCCCAACCGCGGCTTGAAGAGGTGGCGCCCGCTTGCCACCTAGATACACAAGGTGAACTCGATAGACTGGATGCGGCGATTGACGATGCCAGTACCGAGTTTCGTCGTCTGCGTAAACGCTTTGATAAAGAGCTACAAAAAGACGCGCTGGCGATTTTTGATTTGTTTGTTCATCTGCTTAACGATCCTATGCTGCGTGAAGATATGACGGTGCGGATCCAGCAGGGGGATGCCGCCACCTGGGCGGTAAGACAAACGGTTGAAGCCTTTTCTGCCCGTTTCGCCGCGATGGATGATCCTTACCTAAAAGCCCGTGCCGGCGATGTGAAAGAGTTAGGACAGCGGCTGCTTTACTTTTTAATCGCACCGGCGGGGAGTCCACCACCGGTTTCGACGCCCATTGTGCTGTTGGCGCGAGAGTTAACGGCGGGCATGTTAGCGTCAATTCCCCGCGCATTACTGACGGGTGTGGTCGCCGAAGAAGGGGCGGCGAACTCACACGCGGCTATCTTGGCACGTGCGTTGGGGATTCCGGCGGTAATGGGCGTCAGCTTTTCGCCCGCCAAGCTTCATCAAAAAACCGTGATCCTCGATGGCCACAAAGGGGTGTTGATGATCGAGCCCGCTGAGGCATTGATCAACGAATACCAGCACCTGGTGCAAGAAGAAGCGAGCCTGCAATCTACCTTTGAGAGCGCACTGGCGGCCCCGGGACAAACTCAGGATGGCACACGTGTTGAAGTGCATTTGAATGCCGGCTTAAGCGCGGATAGCCAAATTGCGATCAATCAAGGGGTTGATGGGGTTGGGCTCTTTCGTACGGAAGTCCCGTTTCTAATGCAGCGCCGTTTTCCCTCTGAAGACGAGCAGGTCAAACAATACCGTGCGATTCTTGCCAGTTATCCCGATAAACCTGTGGTGATGCGCACCTTGGATATTGGCGGCGATAAACCATTACCGTATTTAAGTGTTGAAGAGGACAACCCGTTTTTAGGCTGGCGGGGGATCCGCTTTACCCTCGATCATCCAGATATCTTCTTAATTCAGGTACGTGCGATGTTACGTGCCAGTATCGGCCTCAATAATTTAAAGCTATTGTTACCCATGATCTCGGGACGTAACGAGCTACTGGAGGCAAAAGCGCTCATTAGCCGAGCTTATCAAGAGGTCAGCCAAGAGGCCCAGCACGCCGGGCAGAGTCTCAACATTCCTTTATTAGGGATCATGGTTGAGGTGCCTTCTATTTTATATCAGCTTGATAACATTGCCCGAGATGTGGATTTTCTCTCGGTCGGCACCAATGATCTCACTCAATATCTATTAGCGGTTGATCGCAACAATGCGCGCGTGGCTGATATTTTTGATGCTTTGCATCCCTCGGTATTACACGCATTAGCGTCGATTGCCGCGGTGGGAACGCGTCATCAATTACCTGTCAGTGTGTGTGGTGAGCTAGCCGGCGATCCGGTGGGGGCCTCATTATTGGTGGGCTTGGGGTACCACCAACTGAGTATGAACACCCGCAACGTGGCCAAAATTAAATACTTGCTAAGCCGCTTACCCCATGAGCGCTTGGTCATGCTGGCCAATCAGGTGTTGACGCTGGATCACCCAAGCGAGATCCGCACCGCGACTGAAGCCTTTCTCGCCGCGCAAGGGTTAGAGGCGTTGGTCAAAATCGGACAAATGCGATGATCACCAGCTTAACCGTGCTGCTGTTTGTGGTGTGTATGCTGCTGGGGGCCTGTGTAGGGACTTTATCTGGCCTGCTGGGCATTGGTGGGGGCTTAGTCGTGGTGCCCGCTCTTACCTTCTTGCTTCCCGTGTTTGGTATTGCGCCCACTGTGGTGATGCCTATCGCGCTCGCCACCTCACTTGCCACCATTGTACTGACCTCAAGCGCCTCTGCTTGGCGCCATTTTCGTCTGGGGAATGTTCACCTTGAGGCGGTTAAAGCGCTCGTCCCTGGTATGATGCTGGGCGGCATCTTGGGGGCTGGGCTGGCGGATCGGCTACCACACGACTGGTTGCCTCGCCTGTTTGGCGTGATAGTGCTTGCCATGGCGCTACAAATGTCGCTCAATCGGCGTCCCTATCGCGCGCGCCCTTTACCGCATTGGCTGCGACTGTCCTTTGCGGGCACACTGATCGGGACACTCTCGAGCTTAGCGGGCATTGGGGGCGGCTCTTTTACCGTCCCATACCTGCATTGGCGCGGCGTCAGTATGCACCAAGCTATTGGCAGTGCCTCGGCGGGGGGCGCGGTGTTGGCGCTGGGTGGCATGGTAAGTTTTGTGTGGTTGGGTTGGCGTCAAACGGAACCCTTGCCCGCGCTCAGTGTCGGATATTTGTATTTGCCTGCGCTGCTCGGCGTCGTGTCAACGTCGGTGTGGATGACACGGGTCGGTGCCCAACTGGCGGTGAGGCTACCCACAGCGCAAATAAAACGTATTTTTGCCGTCTTTCTTGTTATCGTCGGCGTCAGCATGTTGTTGAAATAAAGGATCCCATTCATGGCCGAAGGCTACATTACCTTTCCGTCAATCGACCCCATCTTATTTGAACTTGGTCCGGTAGCCGTGCGTTGGTACGGCTTAATGTATTTACTGGGCTTTGTGTTCGCCTTATGGCTGGCGAATCATCGTGCGGCCAAACCGAATAGCGGTTGGAGCAAAGAAGAAGTCAGCGATCTCCTTTTTGCTGGCTTTTTGGGGGTCGTGCTCGGGGGACGCATTGGCTACGTCCTATTTTATCAATTTGATGCCTTTGTTGCCGATCCGCTGTTTTTATTCAAAGTGTGGACAGGTGGCATGTCCTTCCACGGGGGCTTGCTGGGTGTGATCACCGCCATGGTGTGGTACGCGCGTAAAACGCAGCGTCACTTTTTTACCGTCGCCGACTTTATCGCGCCGCTGGTACCCTTTGGACTGGGCGCAGGTCGCCTAGGGAATTTTATCAATGGTGAACTTTGGGGGCGGGTGACAGATGTCCCGTGGGCGATGGTATTCCCAAGTGGTGGCCCTTGGCCGCGGCACCCCTCACAGCTTTATGAGTTTGCGCTAGAAGGTGTCGCCCTGTTTATCATTCTCAACCTCTATATCAAAAAGCCGCGCCCGATGGGCGCAGTATCAGGGCTTTTCTTGACAGGCTACGGGACGTTCCGCTTTATTGTGGAGTATTTCCGTGAGCCTGATGCGCACCTAGGCTTGTTTGCCGGCATTTTCAGCATGGGGCAACTGTTGTCATTACCGATGATCATTGCGGGGGCTGTGATGGTGGGATGGGCGTACCGTCGCCAACCCGCCAAGTGACCGAATAGCGCGAATCGGTTATAGTAAGTGAACCACCAAGGCACCTCAGCGGTGCCTTTTGTTCGTTTGGCCAATGATAGGAAACACTATGAAGCAGTATCAGGCTTTGATGCAGGATATTCTCGATAATGGGACGGATAGAGGGGATCGCACTGGCGTGGGAACACGGTCTGTGTTTGGTCGGCAACTGCGGTTTGATCTCGCCGCTGGCTTTCCGCTACTGACTACCAAGAAACTCTACACGCGCGCCATTATCCATGAGCTTTTATGGTTTCTTAACGGCGATACTAACGTGCAGTATTTGCAAGATAATAAAGTGCGTATCTGGGATGAGTGGGCAACCGAAAGCGGTGATTTGGGGCCTGTGTATGGTGCGCAGTGGCGATCTTGGGCGTGTCCTGATGGCTCGACCGTGGATCAAATCGAACAACTGATCGAGCAAATTAAAACGAAACCTAATTCACGTCGTCATATCATTACCGCTTGGAACCCTGCTGACTTGCCTGATGAGTCGATAAGCCCAACAGAGAACGCCGAACAAGGCAAGATGGCCTTAGCGCCTTGTCATTGTTTGTTCCAGTTCTATGTGGCCGATGGCAAGCTTTCCTGCCAGTTATATCAGCGCAGCGCCGATTACTTCTTGGGAGTGCCGTTTAACATTGCCAGCTATGCGCTTTTCACTCACATGATTGCGCAACAATGCGATTTAGCGGTGGGTGATTTTGTCCATACCTTTGGTGACGTGCATCTTTATCACAACCATTTAACCGACGAGATTGTTTACGAGCAACTTAAACGTGAACCACGTGCGCTGCCTCGCTTGGTGATCAAGCGTAAACCGGCGTCTATTTTCGATTATCAAATTGATGATTTTGAGATTGAGGGATACGACCCACACCCGACCATTAAAGCACCGATCGCCATTTAATGATGTCGCGGGTTCGCGATACGCAGCGAGCTCCAGTGCCGTTGAACCAATAAAAAAACCACCGTTTAGACGGTGGTTTTTTTCGGGGGTGGCAGGAAGATTACTGAGATAACAGCACGATGCTTCCTGGCACGACAACAAAGACAAGGCTGATATATGCGAGCACGGCGACTTTAGATTTAGCAGCCAACTTACCGAGCCAGTCGGCGCCTTTAAGTGGTAACTCACGCAAGAACGGAATACCGAAAATCAGGGTCGTCGCCAGAATGTTGAAGCTTAAGTGCACCAGTGCAATTTGCAGAGCAAAGACAGCAAACTCACCGGTAACCGCCGTGGCGGCGAGTAAGGCAGTGATACAGGTACCGATATTGGCGCCCAAGGTGAATGGGTAAATATCACGGACTTTCAACACGCCTGAGCCGACCAGCGGCACCATTAAGCTGGTGGTTGTCGATGAAGACTGCACTAAAACAGTGACCACAGAGCCTGAGAAAATGCCATGCAGCGGGCCACGACCAATCGCGTTTTTCAGCATGTCTTTGGCACGACCGACCATCAGCTTTTTCATCACTTTGCCCATGATGGTGATCGCAATCACGATGGCAGCAATCCCCATGACAATCATGATAGCGCCACCAATGTTACCAGGCAGGGCGGCTTCAAGCGGTGATTGCACCGCGTTAACCACGGGTTTTGTCAGCGGCTTAACAAAGTTCAACCCTTTAATGCTCATGTCACTGGCTTGCGTCAGCGGTGAAACCAACCACTCGGAAATCTTGTTCAGCAAACCGAACGCCATCTCTAATGGCAGGAAGATAGCCACGGCGAACAGGTTGAAGAAATCATGAACGGTGGCGCAGCTAAATGCGCGACTGAACTCCACCTTACAGCGGGCATGACCAAGGCTGACGATGGTGTTGGTGACCGAGGTGCCTACGTTCGCCCCCATGACCATCGGAATGGCCGCTTCAACGGGGAGGCCACCCGCGACTAAGCCAACTATAATTGAGGTGACTGTACTTGACGATTGGATCAATGCGGTAGCAACAATACCAATCATTAAGCCAGCTACGGGATGAGAGGCAAACGCAAAGAGCGTCTTAGCTTCGTCGCCAACGGCCCATTTAAAGCCGCTTCCTACCATGGCAACGGCCACCAGTAGGAGGTAAAGCATGACGGCAAGCTTGGTCCAACGGAACCAATTTGAGGAGCTCTGGGTTGCCTCTACCGCTGTAGCATGGGGAGTCATAAGATATCTCCGTGACAGTTCGATGTCAGTTTAGTGTCAAAGCAAAAATCTGCGGCGATAGTAAGAAGGTAATATTTCAGAAATATGACACAAATACTGCAGTGGTTTGAAAATCCGATCTGGACGAGGTTATCAGTGGAATTCGCGTCAGTTAGCTTGCTGATTTTAAGTATTATTTGTGACCGTTCGGTGCCGTAAAAAAATCCGCGTAAAAAAATGTAACAGGCGCGCGCTCGATGGCACTATGCTAGAAGCAGGGCGGTTAACAAGGTAAAAAAAGATTAGACTGCGAATAAATCAATGGTAAGTTAGTTTTCATATCGGTTTTCCCGATGTTTACTATCAGAACAAACGATTTTTCTAAAAGTGGTCTGGCTGACTAGACTACGGAAATCCACTTTTTTTGTATGGAGTGCTTAAATGACTGATGTCATTCGTCAGTTTCTGAAAATGGAATCCGCAGGAGGTATTGTGCTGATTATTGCGGCGGTATTGGCGATGTTCGTAGCGAACTCGGATCTACAGCCTTTATATGACAGCACCCTTCATACCTATATAGCCGGTTTATCGGTTGGTCATTGGATCAACGACGGCTTGATGGTGATTTTTTTCCTGCTGATTGGTTTGGAAGTGAAGCGTGAGTTGGTGCAAGGTGCCTTAAACTCGAAAGATAAAGCGACCTTCCCGGCGGTCGCCGCCATTGGGGGTATGCTCGCACCCGCATTGGTTTACCTCGCCTTTAACTGGGGCGATCCACTCGCGGTATCGGGATGGGCGATCCCGGCTGCGACCGATATTGCCTTTGCCCTCGGCGTCTTAGCATTGCTGGGTAATCGTGTCCCTTTGGCGTTAAAGGTCTTCTTGCTCGCGTTAGCGATTATTGACGATCTTGGCGTAATAGTGATCATTGCACTGTTCTACAGCAGTGATTTGTCTGTGGTTGCTTTAGCGGGCGCATTTGCGGCTACCTTGGTCTTGGTGGCGATGAATATGCGCAAAGTCACCAGTATCACTGCCTATGTGGTGGTCGGCTTGCTGCTATGGTTCAGTGTTCTGCAGTCAGGTGTTCACGCGACCCTTGCCGGTGTGGTGCTTGGTTTTGCTATCCCACTTAAGGGGAAAACGGATGATGACCCATCACCGTTGAAAAAAATGGAGCACGCCCTGCATCCTTATGTGTCGTATTTGATCCTGCCTATCTTCGCCTTTGCCAATGCCGGGGTGTCTTTGGATGGCGTCTCTTTGGCCAACTTAACTGAAATGTTGCCGCTAGGTATCGCTCTAGGTCTGCTGATTGGTAAGCCTTTGGGTATCTTTAGCTTTAGCTGGGCAGCGGTGAAACTAGGCATTGCCAAATTACCAGCACGTGTGAATTTCACCCACATCTTCGCGGTGTCAGTGCTTTGTGGTATTGGTTTTACCATGTCGATTTTTATCTCGTCACTGGCCTTTGTCGGTGTGAATGGCGAGTTCGTCACACTCTCTCGTCTGGGGATCTTGATAGGATCAACCTTGGCCGCGGTGATTGGTTATGCGGTCTTGCACTTTGCATTGCCCCCAGCCAGCGCGCTTGCTGATGAACGAGGAGACGAGTATGAAGAAGGCGACACTAGCATTGATTACTAGCCTGGTTGCCGTCTCTGGCTCTGCCATGGCGGCGAACCAAGAGATGTACTGCCACGGAGAAAAGGATAACAGCGACGTGTGCCAAGCCTACTTAGCGGGCGTGGCAGATGGAAAAGCGATGAAGGCCTCATTAAACGACACAGATAAAGTCGAAAATGGGTCGAGCTTTTCGGAGCGTGCGTTAGAGCATCGTGCTGGAGAGCGGGTGAGAAAGCCGCTCGATAAAGATGATGTGAAAGACTAAAACGTGCATGGAACTTGAAGGCGCCAGAGGGGCAGCGTAAGCTGCCACTCTGGCGTTTTTTTATCAATCAGCATGGCTCACCTAAACTACAACCACCTTTACTATTTTTGGATGGTCTGCAAGCAAGGTTCTATCACCCAAGGGGCGGACAAACTTTGTTTAACACCACAAACCGTGACAGGGCAAATCCGAGCGCTGGAACAGCGCTTAAATGGCAAGCTGACTAAACGCAATGGCCGTTATGTTGAGCCCACCGAACTGGGTCAGCTCGTTTTTCAATATGCGGACCGTATGTTTGGCTTGAGTTATGAGATGCTGGATATTGTTAACTATAGCCAACAAGAAAACATCTTATTTGATGTAGGGGTGGCTGATGCCTTATCTAAGCGTTTGATCAGTCAAATCTTGCTTCACGCTATCCCGAACGATAATGCCATCCACCTACGTTGTTTTGAATCGACGCACGAGATGCTACTCGAACAGCTTTCTCAGCATAAATTGGATATGATCTTGTCCGACTGCCCAGTCGATTCCACGCAACAGGCGGGGTTATTTAGCGTCAAGCTTGGTGAGAGTAGCATGAGTTTGTATTCCTCTAATCCCGCAGAGCCCCCCGATGTGCCGCTACCTATCCGTCTTGCCACGCAAAAAATATTGATGCCGAGCAAAGCAACCGCTATGGGACGAAAACTCACACAGTGGTTTGATCAACAAGGCATCGTGCCCAACATACTGGGTGAGTTTGATGACTCTGCACTGATGAAAGCATTTGGCATTAGTCATCAGGCACTATTCATTGCGCCCACCACGTATGCTGAAGAAGTGACCCGGTTGGGACAGGCGGTGCAAATTGTTGAGCTGAGCGCGGTTAAAGAAGAATACTATGTGATATTCGCTGAGCGGATGATCCAGCACCCAGCGGTCAAGCGGATTTGTGAGGCAGATTACAGTCGCTTATTTGTTTAGTTACAAGCTGACATAAAGATCGTGCTAGACTCACGGCAATGAGTATTAATCAATGATGGAAGTTGAATGGATTTAGCCCGTATGCAGCAGAATGGGCCGAAGGCGGTAAACTTGCTCAAGGCCATGGCTAACGAGAAACGCCTATTCATTCTGTGTTATTTATTGCAAGGAGAGTTGTCGGTGGGGCAGCTCGTAGATCGCGTGCCTCTAAGCCAGTCGGCGCTGTCTCAACACCTTGCTTGGCTTCGTAAAGATGGCCTGGTGGCCACGCGTAAAGAAGCGCAAACCGTGTATTACTCGCTAAAAAGTGATGAAGTCGAGGCGGTTATCCAGTTACTACATGATCTGTATTGTAAGGAAACCGTGGATTCACCCAATCCTTAAGCCATAAAAAAACCGGCCGAGGCCGGTTTTTTTTATCTCTTTGCAAAGAGCAAAATTACAGCGCTTTAATTTGTGCTGCAAATGCTGCTTTGTAACGAGCGGCTTTGTTCTTGTGGATCAGGCCTTTGGTGGCTGAACGATCAAGAATAGGCTGAACTTGTGCAAAAGCAGCGGTTGCCGCTTCTTTGTCGCCTGCAGCGATAGCTGAAGCAGTTTTCTTCATATAGGTGCGCATCATAGAGCGACGGCTTGCGTTGTGCTGGCGACGCTTCTCAGACTGGATCGCACGCTTCTTAGCAGATTTGATATTCGCCAAGGGTCTAACTCCCAAATCTTTTTGTTCGGTGACATTTCAAGGCGGAGGACTATGCCTCTTTTTACCTCTATTGTCAATTCATTTGTGCAAAGATCCGCCGCTCCAACGATGTGTTGGCGCTGCGGGGTTATCACAGTTAATATGGCGGCTGATTCTATCAGCATTTCAGCCCCGACGTCACCTATATTTCCATTTCTTATCGATGTCAGCGATGGCGCGACAGCGGAAAGAAACAATAAAGGCGCGACAGTGACGCGCATTGGGCACGTGTTTTCAAGAGGTAACCGTGAGTAAGCGACTTTTACGCTCTGGGCTCATCGTGAGCACCATGACTTTGGTGTCCCGTGTTTTAGGGTTGGTTCGTGATGTGGTGATCGCGAATTTGATGGGGGCAGGAGCGGCCGCCGATGTGTTCTTTTTCGCCAACAAAATTCCGAATTTTCTGCGCCGTTTGTTCGCGGAAGGGGCCTTCTCACAAGCGTTTGTGCCCGTATTAACCGAATATCAAGCGCTCGACAAAGAAGATGACACGCGCGCACAATCGCGTGAGCTGGTGGCGAATGTGGTGGGCACCTTGGGTGGCTTGGTCACCCTTGTCACCTTGCTCGGGGTGGTTGGCTCGCCAGTGTTAGCGGCGCTGTTTGGTACCGGATGGTTTGTTGATTGGTTAGAAGGACGACCTGATGGGGCTAAATTCGAGCTTGCCAGCTTGATGCTCAAAATTACCTTCCCTTATTTGTGGTTTATTACCTTTGTGGCTTTATCCGGGGCAATACTCAACACGCTAAACAAGTTTGCTGTGTCGAGCTTCACCCCTGTTTTTTTGAATATCGCGATTATCGCGGCGGCGATAGGGCTCTCCCCGCATCTTGCCCAACCTGAAATTGGCCTGGCGATTGGTGTCTTTGTTGGGGGGGCGGTTCAGCTTTTATTTCAACTGCCTTTTCTCGCTCAAGAAGGCATGTTGGTCAAACCTAAATGGGGATGGCGTCATCCTGGGGTAGTGAAAATACGTCAGCTAATGATTCCGGCGCTTTTCGGGGTCTCGGTGAGCCAAATTAACCTATTATTCGATACCTTTATCGCCAGTTTCTTGATGACAGGATCGATCAGTTGGCTGTATTACTCTGATCGTTTGCTTGAGTTTCCGCTCGGTTTGTTTGGCATCGCCATCGCCACCGTTATTCTCCCTGCGTTATCGAAAAAGCATGTGGATCAATCGCCTCAGCAATTTTCCGCCACCATGGACTGGGGGGTACGTATGGTGTTGCTCCTTGGGATCCCGGCGATGGCGGGGTTGATCGTGCTGGCCAAACCGATGTTGATGGTGCTCTTTATGCGGGGTGAGTTTGGCGTCCCCGACGTAGAGGCGGCGAGTTTATCCTTGATGGCCTATGCGTGTGGTTTGGTCAACTTTATGGTGATTAAGGTCCTTGCGCCTGGCTACTACGCCCGCCAAGATACTAAAACGCCTGTTAAGTACGGGGTCATTGCCATGGTGAGTAACATGGTTTTTAACGCCATTTTTGCTTACTTGTTTAGTTATGTCGGGCTGGCCATGGCGACCGCACTTTCTGCGTTGATTAACGCCGGCCTGCTCTATCAAGGATTACACCGACAAGGTATTTATCAGTTATCGCGGGCGACCCTCGGCTTTATTAGCAAACTCGTGTTGGCGGTGAGCGTGATGATCGGCGGGTTGTACCTGGTGATGCCTGCGTTGTCTCAATGGGTGTCTATGTCCTTGCTATCGCGAAGCGTAACGTTAGGCGGCCTTATTGTGGGGGGCGGTGCGCTTTATCTTGTCACCGCCTTGTTGGTCGGTGTGCGGTTGAGTGATATTCGACACCGTGGATGATAGAAAGCGCGGATTATCAATCCAGGGCTGATTGCCGGCGCTGACTAGTATATAATCCGCCAGTTTTAATAGTTCAAATAGTCAGCAGGCGATGGAATTAATTCGAGGCATCCACAACATCCGGGCGCAACACCGAGGCTGTGTACTGACCATCGGGAATTTCGATGGTGTCCACCTAGGTCACCAAGCTGTTTTGCGTCAAGTGGTAGAGAAGGCCAGAGCCCTTGACTTGCCTGCGACTGTGATGCTGTTCGAGCCGCAACCGCTCGAGTTATTCCTTGGTGAGCAAGCGCCTGCGCGATTATCGCGATTGCGGGATAAATACACCCAGCTTGCCAAACTGGGCGTCGATAGGTTGTTGTGCGTCAGTTTTACCCCGGCCTTCGCCGCCATGAGTCCAGATGCCTTTGTGGACCGCTTGTTGGTCAATCAATTGGGTGTTAAGTTTCTGGTTGTGGGTGACGACTTTCGCTTTGGCCTTAAGCGAGCGGGCGATTTTTCCCGTTTAGCGCAAGCCGGACAAGAGCATGACTTTGCGGTTGTCAGCACTGAAAGCTTTTGTGTCAGTGATCGTCGCGTGAGTAGCACCGCGATTCGTGATGCGCTTTCCGCGGGTGAAATGAAAGCCGCGGCCGATATGCTGGGGCGTCCTTATAGTATTTGTGGCCGGGTTGCCCACGGGCGCAAGCTGGGGCGAACGATTGGTTTTCCTACGGCGAATGTGTTGCTTAAACGTCGCGTTTCACCTGTGTCTGGTGTTTATGCGGTAACGGTGGCCATCGACGGGCAATCATTACCTGGAGTGGCAAATGTAGGACATCGCCCGACGGTCAACGGCACGCACCAGCAACTCGAAGTACACCTTTTTGATCACACGCTCGACTTATATGGCAAACAGCTTGAAGTGAGCTTGTTACATAAGTTGCGTGACGAGACCAAATTTGCGTCAGTAGACGCGTTAAAAATGCAAATTCAACGAGATGCATCAGCCGCGCGTGCGTGGCTGGCTGATGCCAATAATGTCTAGAGTGTAACCTCCATACGGAATCAATAATCAATGAGTGACTACAAAGATACCTTAAACCTGCCGGAAACCGCGTTTCCGATGCGAGGTAATCTTGCTAAGCGTGAGCCTGATATGCTCAAGCGTTGGTACGATGAAGATCTTTACGGTGCAATCCGTCAAGCGAAGAAAGGCAAAAAAACATTTATTTTGCACGACGGTCCTCCGTACGCGAACGGCAACATTCATATTGGTCACTCTGTTAATAAAATTCTCAAAGACATTATTATTAAATCGAAAACGCTGGCGGACTATGACGCACCGTACGTCCCTGGCTGGGACTGCCACGGTCTGCCTATCGAGTTGATGGTAGAGAAAAAAGTTGGCAAGCCAGGTCAGAAAGTTTCTACCGCCGAGTTCCGTGAAAAGTGCCGTGAATATGCCGCCAAACAAGTGGAAGGCCAAAAAGCGGACTTTAAACGCCTTGGCGTGTTAGGTGAGTGGGATAAGCCTTACCTGACCATGGATTTTAATACCGAAGCCAATATTATCCGTGCATTGGGTAAAATTGCCGGTAATGGCCATCTACACAAAGGCTTCAAGCCTGTGCACTGGTGTACAGACTGTGGCTCAGCGCTCGCGGAAGCCGAAGTTGAGTACCAAGATAAGACATCACCGTCGATTGACGTGACTTTCCGCGCGGTGGATGAGCAAGCATTGGTTAACGTATTTACCCTAGCTGGCGATCACCAAGGTGAAGGCCCAGTGTCAGCGGTGATCTGGACCACCACCCCTTGGACCTTGCCGGCGAACCGTGCGGTCGCGGTCGCGGCGGACTTGGAATATGTCTTAGTCCAAGTCGAAGGTGACCAGCCACAGCGCTTGATCCTTGCCGCAGAGCTGGCAAAAGATGTGATGGATCGCGCGGGCATTGAGCACTATCACAACCTTGGTTTCTGTAAAGGTGAAGCGCTAGAGCTTCAACGCGTGCAGCATCCTTTTTACGACTTTGATGTGCCAGTGATCCTGGGTGATCATGTTACCACCGAGTCCGGTACGGGTGTGGTTCACACGGCGCCGGGTCATGGTCAAGAAGACTTTGTGGTAGGACAAAAATACGATCTCGAAGTCGCTAACCCGGTTGGCAGCAATGGTGTTTATCTGCCGGATACGCCACTGTTTGCTGGTCAACACGTGTTCAAAGCCAACGACAATGTGATTGAAGCGCTGAAAACGCACGGGGCGTTGCTGCATCATCACGCGTATGAGCACAGCTACCCGCATTGCTGGCGCCACAAAACACCGATTATTTTCCGCGCGACGCCGCAATGGTTTATTGCCATGGACAAAGCAGGTCTGCGTGACAAAGCGTTGCAAGAGATCAAGAACGTTGAGTGGATCCCGGACTGGGGACAAAGCCGCATTGAGTCGATGGTAGAAGGGCGTCCAGACTGGTGTATTTCTCGCCAGCGTACTTGGGGCGTACCCATTGCCCTGTTCGTGCATAAAGAAACCTCCGAGCTACACCCGGATACGCTCAACCTGATTGAGCAGGTGGCTCAGCGTGTAGAAAAAGCCGGTATTCAAGCGTGGTGGGATCTCGATCTAAACGAACTGCTAGGCGATGACGCTGACCAGTATGAGAAAGTTTTGGATACCCTAGATGTGTGGTTTGACTCTGGTGCGACGCACTATGCCGTGGTCAATCAGCGTGATGAGTTTAACGGTCAAGAAGCCGATATGTACTTGGAAGGCTCGGATCAACATCGTGGCTGGTTCCAGTCATCGCTGATGACGTCAGTGGCAATTAAAGGCCAAGCGCCTTACCGCCGCGTACTGACGCATGGCTTTACCGTTGATGGTAACGGTCGCAAAATGTCGAAGTCGCTGGGTAACACCATCATGCCGCAAGATGTGATGAACAAGCTGGGCGCTGACATTCTTCGTTTGTGGGTGGCATCAACCGATTACACGGGTGAGATCAGTGTGTCGGATGAAATTCTCAAGCGCAGTGCTGATGCTTATCGTCGTATCCGTAATACCTCGCGCTTCTTGCTCGCTAACCTACACGGTTTTGATCCTAAAACTGACTTGGTTGCACCAGACGATTTGGTGGCGGTCGATCGCTGGGCAGTGAGCCGCGCCCTCGAAGCGCAACAAGAGATCACTGCCGCGTATGATGCGTGTAACTTCCACCAAGTAACCCAGCGCTTAATGCAGTTCTGCTCGATTGAGATGGGCTCGTTCTATCTCGATATCATCAAGGACCGTCAGTACACCGCCAAAGCAGGCAGCCATGCGCACCGCAGTTGTCAAACGGCGCTGTTCCACATCGTAGAAGCACTGGTACGCTGGATGGCACCGATTATGTCATTTACCGCCGATGAGATCTGGAATGAAATGCCGGGTGAGCGTAACCCGTTTGTGTTCACCGAAGTCTGGTATGACGGCTTGTTTGACCTAGAACAGCAGGCTGTGCTGAATCAGGCTTTCTGGGCGAAACTGCTTGATGTGCGTGATGCAGTGAACAAAACTCTTGAGCAAGCGCGGAATGAAAAAGTCATTGGTGGCTCATTAGAAGCGGAAGTCACCCTCTATGCTCCCGCTGATTTTGCCGAGAAGCTGCGCTTGATGGGTGATGAGCTTCGCTTTGTATTGCTGACCTCGAAAGCAACTGTGGTCGCCGGTGACGCGCCAGCGTCTGCCACGCAGACGGAACTCGACGGATTGGCCGTAGAAGTGGCGGCATCAAGCGCGGCCAAGTGTGAGCGCTGTTGGCACCACGTTGCTGATGTCGGCACCATTGCAGGTCATGAAGAGATCTGTGGCCGATGCGTGACCAATATTGCAGGAGAAGGCGAAACTCGCCAATTTGTGTGATGCAGACTCTTTCCCTCTCACAATCAGGATGGCGCTGGCTTTGGCTGGCGCCACTGGTCTTTGCACTTGATATCGGCAGCAAGTGGCTGGTGATGCAAACCATGGAATACGGGTTTGCGAATCGGATTGAAGTATTGCCTTTCTTTAACCTGACGTACGTGCACAATCATGGCGCGGCGTTCAGTTTTTTAAGTGATGCGGGTGGCTGGCAACGTTGGCTTTTCAGTGTTATTGCACTGGGGGTGAGCGGGTTATTGGCGTATTGGATGCGGCATACCCCGGCCGATAAACGCATGATCAATATTGCTTATGCAATGATCATTGGCGGGGCCCTGGGTAATCTGTTTGATCGTCTTGTGCATGGCTATGTGATTGACTTTCTAGATTTCTATCTCGGTCAGTCGCACTGGCCAGCGTTTAATCTCGCCGATTCGGCGATTTGCGTGGGCGCGGCATTGATTATTTTGGATAGTTTTCGTCAAGGCCAGTCATCGACCAAACATGAGTGATGCGTATCTATCCCCGTTACCGCGACGTTCTAAAAGGATGAATCATGACAGCAATCACAGCGTCTAGCGAAGTCATTATGCACTTTACCATCAAACTTGAAGATGGCTCGGTCGCCGATACCACCCACAATGCGGGTAAACCGGCGAAGCTGGTAATGGGCGACGGGAGTTTGACGGAAAACTTTGAAACTTGCCTTCTTGGCTTAAAAGAAGGGGAGTCGAGCAGCTTCACCTTGGCACCAGAGGATGCATTCGGCCAACCTAACCCGGATAACATCCATCACATGGATCGCCGTCACTTTGGTGGAGAAACGCCCGCAGAAGAAGGGGCGATCATTGCCTTTAGTGGGCCGCAAGGACAGGAGATCCCGGGGATTGTGACGGCAGTGACGGGCGATTCCGTCACGGTTGATTTTAACCACCCGCTGGCTGGGAAAACCGTCATTTTTGATGTTGAAATTATAAGTGTGCAATAAAGGCGGACACATGAAGATCTTACTTGCCAACCCCCGTGGTTTTTGCGCAGGGGTTGACCGTGCCATCAGTATTGTTGAGCGCGCGCTAGAAATCTATCAGCCTCCCATTTATGTCCGTCATGAAGTGGTGCATAACCGTTTTGTGGTGGAAGGCTTAAAGCAGCGTGGGGCGATCTTTGTTGAGCAGATCAGCGAAGTGCCTGATGACAGTATTGTGATTTTCTCCGCCCACGGCGTGTCTCAGGCCGTGCGCAATGAGGCCAAGTCGCGTCAGTTAACCGTGTTTGATGCGACCTGCCCACTAGTGACCAAGGTGCATATGGAAGTCGCGCGTGCCAGCCGTAAGAATATGGAAGTGGTACTGATAGGCCATGCCGGCCACCCTGAAGTGGAAGGCACCATGGGACAATACGCCAGTGAAACCGGTGGGATGTATTTGGTCGAAACCCCAGAGGATGTGTATACCTTGGAGGTGAGCGATCCGGATAACCTGCATTATGTCAGTCAAACCACCCTGTCGGTCGACGAAACCGCGGATGTGATTGATACTCTGCGTAAGGTGTTTCCTAACATCCAAGGACCACGCAAAGACGACATTTGTTACGCCACCCAGAACCGTCAAGATGCGGTGCGCGATCTAGCGCAAAGCTGTGATGTGATGGTGGTTGTCGGCTCAAAAAATAGCTCTAACTCAAACCGTCTGCGTGAGTTATCCGAAAAACTGGGAACGCCAGGTTATTTAACTGACACGGCAGAAGATATTGATCCGGCTTGGTTTGAAGGCAAGCATACTGTGGGGATCACGGCCGGTGCGTCGGCACCAGAAGAGCTAGTGGATCAAATTATCGAGCGGATCAAGCAGCTGGGGGCGACCCATGTTGATAACCTTGCTGGGCGTGAAGAAAACATGTTTTTTGAAGTGCCTAAAGAGCTGCAAATTCGAGAAGTCACCTAGGGGTGATAATCAAGACGAGGAGGGGAGCACGTGCTTCCCTTTTTTTCGCCAATATACAAGTGCCAAGGAACGCGCTAGAGTGATGGGTTACCGAGAAGGAGCCAGTGAACTGGCAAAGTGACAAAGGGGAAAATCATGGTACGTATTGCCATAGCCGGTGCGGCTGGGCGCATGGGGCGCAACCTTATCCAAGCGGTTTCACAGTATCCAGGTGCCGTATTAGGGGCGGCGAGCGAAAGGCCGGAATCTAGCTTAGTCGGCACCGATGCAGGCGAGCTGGCAGGGATCGGCCGCTTGGGCGTCAATGTGGTGGACGATTTGCGTAAAGTCAGTGACGACTTTGACGTGGTGATTGATTTTACCGCTCCCGCTGCAACCTTGGCCAATTTAACGCTGTGCCAAGAGGTCGGTAAGCAACTGGTTATCGGTACCACCGGCTTTGATGAGGCGCAAAAACAAACCATTGAAGAGGCGGCATCCTCGACAGCGATGGTGATGGCGCCCAACTACAGTGTGGGTGTGAACCTTGTCTTCAAGTTGCTTGAGCAGGCGGCGAAAGTGATGGGAGACGAGTGCGACATTGAAATTGTTGAAGCGCACCATCGCCATAAAGTGGACGCACCATCAGGTACTGCATTAGGTATGGGTGAAGCGATCGCGGGGGCGATGGGTAACCAGCTTAGTGACGTGGCGGTTTATGCCCGTGAGGGGATCACTGGCGAGCGGAGTAAAGACGAAATTGGCTTCGCGACCATTCGAGCGGGGGACATTGTCGGCGAACACACAGCGATGTTTGCCGATATTGGCGAGCGTGTCGAAATCACACACAAGGCCTCTAATCGTAATACCTTTGCTAAAGGGGCGGTACGTGCCGCGGTATGGCTCAATCAGCATCAACGCGGTTTATACACGATGCAAGATGTCCTCAATCTTAAATAATTATTCATCGCGCTTCGGCGCGATGTTTTTTTATCCCCTCTTGTTTGCTTTGCCCTGTTTTCTTTTCATTTCCTTATTTCTTATTCTTTATGCGCCTTCCGTGAACTTTAAGTGACAAAGTCGCCTTCATCAGCATTTAGTAATGCAAGGTAAACGTTTGCGAGTTTGATTTCATTTTAAAGAGAGAAAACACGAGCAATAAAAGAATCTCAGTGCTCGATTTGGGTGTTTTTTGTCCGTAAATCGCGGTTTAGGTTTGTTTTTATGGTGCTTTGATGGCGCTTTTTTAGTGAGTGACTAATAAAATAAAGAAAAATACTGTGCTTTGATTGACAGCTAGCCGCCTCGTCCCTAGAATGCGCGCAATTTGTCAAAATTCAGCTTGACGCGGGTTTTGATCTTAGATGGAATACGTGAATGCAACGTTAGTCGTAAAAAGTGCATTTCTATATAACTGGAGGTTGTCTTGAGCAAGTCTGCGCTCTTAGTCCTAGAAGATGGGACAGTGTTCCACGGTACCCCGATCGGCGCTGATGGCACCGCGGTGGGAGAAGTGGTTTTCAATACCTCGATGACGGGGTATCAAGAAATACTCACCGACCCCTCTTATTCCCGTCAGATCGTGACACTCACCTATCCCCACATTGGCAACACCGGCACCAACACCGAAGACGAAGAATCTAGCCAAGTCCACGCCCAAGGCCTCGTCATTCGTGATCTCCCCCTGTTAGCCAGCAACTTCCGCAATCAACAGTCCCTTTCTGATTACCTCAAACATCACAACATTCTCGGCATTGCCGATATTGATACGCGCAAACTCACGCGCTTGTTGCGAGAAAAGGGCGCGCAGAACGGCTGTATTGTGGCCGGCGATAGTGTAGATGAGGCATTGGCGCTGGCGAAAGCGCAGGACTTTCCTGGCTTAAAGGGAATGGATCTCGCCAAAGAAGTGACCACCAAAGAAAGTTACCGCTGGACGCAAGGCTCTTGGCAGCTTCATCAAGGCTTGCCCGAGGCTGCCGTAGAAGGTGAGCTGCCGTATCACGTGGTCGCCTATGACTTCGGAGCCAAACGCAATATCTTGCGCATGTTGGTTGACCGAGGCTGTCGCTTGACTGTGGTGCCGGCGACGACACCGGCTGATGAGGTGTTGGCGATGAACCCCGATGGTGTCTTCTTATCCAATGGCCCCGGCGATCCCGCGCCATGTGATTACGCGATTGAGGCTACACAAGCGTTTTTAGAAGCAGGCGTGCCTGTCTTTGGTATTTGCTTGGGCCATCAGATATTGGCGCTGGCGAGCGGCGCGAAGACAGTGAAAATGAAATTTGGCCACCACGGCGCTAACCATCCGGTGAAAGACCTAGACCGTGGCGTGGTGATGATCACCAGCCAGAACCATGGCTTTGCCGCCGATAAAGACAGTCTGCCAGACACATTAAGAGCCACCCATGTGTCTCTATTTGATGGAAGTTTGCAAGGTATTCATCGCACTGATAAGCCCGCATTTAGCTTCCAAGGGCATCCCGAGGCAAGTCCGGGGCCGCATGATGCCGCGCCACTTTTTGATCATTTTATCGATCTTATCAAACAACATCGCGCCTAATTGGAGTCGTTGAGCATGCCAAAACGCACAGACATAAAAAGCATTCTTATCCTGGGCGCAGGCCCTATCATCATTGGCCAAGCCTGCGAATTTGACTACTCCGGAGCGCAAGCGTGTAAAGCCCTGCGCGAAGAGGGGTATCGCGTCATTCTGGTGAACTCCAACCCAGCCACTATCATGACCGACCCAGAGATGGCTGATGCCACTTACATTGAACCTATCCAGTGGCAGGTGGTGAAACACATCATCGAAAAAGAACGCCCTGACGCCGTACTGCCAACCATGGGTGGTCAGACAGGTTTGAACTGCGCCCTGGATCTTGAACGCCATGGCGTGTTGGCCGAATTTGGCGTGGAAATGATTGGTGCTACTGCTGATGCGATTGATAAAGCCGAAGACCGTCATCGCTTCGATGAGGCGATGCAAAGCATTGGTTTGGAGTGTCCACGCGCGGGTATCGCCCACAGCATGGATGAGGCGCACAAGGTGCTCGACGAAGTGGGCTTTCCTTGTATTATCCGCCCCTCCTTTACCATGGGCGGCACTGGCGGGGGCATCGCCTACAACCAAGAAGAGTTTAAAGATATTTGCGAGCGCGGTCTCGATTTATCTCCCACCAATGAGCTGCTTATCGATGAGTCCCTCATTGGCTGGAAAGAGTACGAAATGGAAGTGGTGCGGGATAAAAACGACAACTGCATCATTGTCTGCTCGATTGAAAATTTCGACGCCATGGGGGTCCACACGGGCGACTCTATCACGGTGGCACCGGCACAAACTCTGACGGATAAAGAATACCAATTAATGCGCAACGCATCCTTGGCAGTGCTGCGCGAAATTGGCGTTGAGACCGGCGGCTCGAACGTACAATTTGGTATTAACCCCAAAAATGGCCGTATGGTGATCATCGAGATGAACCCACGCGTGTCACGCTCTTCGGCGCTCGCGTCAAAAGCGACCGGCTTCCCAATTGCCAAAGTGGCAGCCAAGTTGGCGGTGGGCTTTACCCTTGACGAGTTGATGAACGATATCACCGGTGGCGCCACGCCCGCGTCGTTCGAGCCGACCATTGATTATGTGGTCACTAAGATCCCACGCTTTAACTTTGAAAAATTTGCCGGTGCCAACGATCGCTTAACCACCCAGATGAAGTCAGTGGGTGAGGTGATGGCGATTGGACGTAACCAGCAAGAATCATTGCAAAAAGCACTGCGCGGCCTAGAAGTCGGTGCGGCGGGCTTTGACGAAATGGTGAACCTGGATGACGATACGGCATTGACCGAAATCCGTCATGAACTCAAAGAGCCAGGCGCAGAGCGGATTTGGTACATTGCCGATGCTTTCCGCGCAGGGATGTCGGTTGATGGGGTGTTTAACCTGACCAATATCGACCGTTGGTTCTTGGTGCAAATCGAAGACATCGTCAAGCATGAGCAGCAAGTGCGTGAGCAGGGCTTTGCGGGGCTTAATAAAGCCGCATTGCGTCAGTTAAAGCGTAAAGGCTTTTCCGATGCGCGTTTGGCCGCCTTGTTGGGCGTATCAGAAATTGAAGTGCGCAAGCTGCGGGACAAATTTCAGATTCACCCTGTCTATAAGCGTGTCGACACCTGTGCTGCTGAGTTCTCGTCGGATACGGCCTATATGTATTCCACCTACGATGAAGAGTGTGAGTCACAGCCGACAGATAAGAAGAAAATCATGGTTATTGGCGGTGGCCCTAACCGCATTGGGCAAGGGATCGAGTTCGATTACTGCTGTGTTCACGCGTCATTGGCCCTGCGTGAAGACGGTTTTGAAACCATCATGGTTAACTGTAACCCAGAAACCGTTTCTACCGACTATGACACCTCTGACCGTTTGTACTTTGAACCCATCACTCTAGAAGATGTGCTGGCGATAGTGAACGTTGAAAAGCCTGAAGGGGTCATTGTTCAGTACGGTGGGCAAACGCCTCTTAAACTGGCCCGTGACTTAGAAGCGGCGGGTGTGCCGATTATCGGTACCAGCCCAGATGCGATTGACCGTGCCGAAGACCGTGAGCGTTTCCAAGATGCCGTACAGCGCCTTGGCCTCAAACAACCTGCCAACGCGACAGTCACTGCACTGGAGCAAGCGGTGGAGAAAGCCAAAGAAATTGGTTATCCGTTGGTGGTGCGTCCGTCTTACGTATTGGGCGGACGGGCGATGGAAATTGTCTATGATGAGACCGACCTGCGCCGCTACTTTAATGAGGCGGTGAGTGTCTCGCACGAATCTCCCGTGCTGCTGGACCATTTCTTGGATGATGCGACGGAAGTGGACATTGATGCGGTGTGCGATGGTGAAACGGCAGTGATTGGCGGCATCATGGAGCACATCGAGCAAGCAGGCGTGCACTCTGGTGACTCTGCATGCTCGCTGCCCGCGTATACGTTAAGTGACGATATCCAAGATCGCATGCGTGAACAGGTGCGCAAGCTGGCGTTGGAGTTAGGCGTAAATGGATTGGTCAATACGCAATTTGCGGTGAAGGATGATGAAATCTATCTCATCGAGGTCAACCCGCGCGCTGCTCGAACGGTGCCATTTGTCTCTAAAGCGACGGGTGTTCCTCTGGCGAAAATCGCTGCGCGCGTCATGGCAGGCCGCTCCCTGGCTGAGCAAGGGTTTGTCAAAGAGGTGATCCCGCCTTATTACTCGGTGAAAGAGGTGGTGCTACCGTTCAACAAATTCCCAGGGGTTGATCCATTACTGGGCCCTGAAATGCGTTCGACCGGTGAGGTGATGGGCGTGGGGGATACCTTTGCCGAAGCCTTTGCAAAAGCAGACCTCGCCTGCGGTAAAGCGTACAGCGAGGGCGGACGGGCCTTGTTATCGGTGCGCAATAATGACAAACAGCGCGTGGTGGATTTAGCAGCGAAGTTACTCAAGCTTGGCTTTGAGCTCGACGCGACCCATGGCACCGCGGTGATCCTTGGTGAGGCGGGTATCAATCCGCGTTTGGTCAATAAGGTGCATGAAGGGCGACCACACATTCTTGATCGTATCAAAAATGGTGAGTACAGCTACATTGTCAACACCACGGAAGGACGCCAAGCGATTGAAGATTCAAAAGTCTTGCGTCGCGGCGCGCTCGCAGCCAAGGTGAATTACACCACTACGCTGAACGCCGCCTTCGCCACGTGTATGGCGCTAACAGCGGCGGACATGAGCAAGGTCAACCCTGTGCAATCTTTGCATGCACGGGTGCAGACCAAATCATAACGGTACGACTGTCAACGCATATCAGCCCGCTATCTTGGCGGGCTTTTTTTATTCAGTGAGATTGGGCCAGTGGCGGCCCTAACTGACCGCGGATCAGCGCCATATAAAACTCACGCTCAAACTGAGTAATCGGCGAGGGAACATTCTCCGGCTGCGCGTCTTCCTCGGGATGATAATGACTGACAAGTTGCACTACGATGTGCTGTTTTCCTGAATCATCTTCTAGCATCCCAGCCAAATTAAAGCTGCCATACAGCGAGCCACTTTTGGCCTTTAAACGTCCTTTTATGGGCGCATGACGAATGCTCTGGCGATACTTGAGGGTACCATCCACGCCGGCAGTGGGGAGCATTTGAGTCATGCCCAGTGTCGGATGCGTGGTGATATAATGCATCACCTGCGCCAGTTGGCGGGCGCTGAGACGGTTATTACGAGACAGCCCTGAACCATCGACCAGCACGGCCTGTGATAGGTCAATCCCAGCCTCCTGTAATATCGCCTTCACCGCCGCGACGCCATTGCGATAGGAGCCTGGCTGCTGAAAGTAGCGGCGCCCTAAGGCTTTGAGAAGATTATCGGCAATGAGGTTGTCAGAGTCGCGCAGCATCGTGGTGAGCAGGGAGGTAAGGGGGGCTGACTGGTGACGAGCCAGCTCGCGTGACTGACTGGGTGCCCGCGCCACGCGAATATCGCCTTTCACGCGCACATTCAGGCGCGCGAGCTCATCGGCCACAATGGCTTTGACGTAAATCGATGGCGTTTGTACGGCAAAGTTGAGTGGCAGCGGACGCGCCCGATGCGGGAGGCAACCGGAAAAATAATAGGTGTTTTTTGCTGTCGCGGTGAGATCGAGCCCGCAATGGCGGGTAGCTTGTTCGTCCTCGCTTACCGCTCGCGCTTGGTTCTCTATTGAAACGGGCTGATGGTCAGGGACATGTACGCGTGTCAACCTGCTATCAGGCTGGCTATAAATCGCCCCTTGCACGCAGTTGTGATTGAGGGTGATTGCCGTGGAAGGCGCACTGTAGCAGACCGCTAAAATATCCCATGGCCAGCCAGGCGCACGGGTGCGACCAGCAAACGCGTGTCCATCCAGATAGAGATTGTTAATGGTATCGAGACCGCGACGCGGTAATTGACTCAGCAGTTGACGAATATCTTTTCGAGTCAGTAACGGATCACCATTAAAAATAAGGGCGATGTCATCACCGCTTTGCACCAATCGGGTGGAAAAACGGAAGGTGCTGGGTAAATAAAGCCGGGCGGCGAGTCCGGTGAGAAGCTTTTGTGTACTGGCTGGGGGTAGCAGCGCATCGGCTTGCTCACTGATCTGGGGGTGATTTTGCTCCGCATCACTCACCCATAGCGCGACTTGGCTGCCTTTAGGCAGCAACGGTGTCAGTTGTGCCAGCGTTAACGACGCCGCCGAGGCCGACGCAAACGGCACCAGGAAAATCGTCATCAGAGCGAGATGGCGAAAAAGAGCGGAAAGCATGATAAAAGCCTTTTTATTTGCGCATGCATGCCATCCTACCCTGTCTAGCCTTGAAGACAAGCGGTTCGGGGCGGACAACCCTCTCGTTAAGCTGATGATAAAGTGGATAGCCGCAAAGTGGATCGCAGATGGATGGCTCACGCTATCGCCGGATAAGAGATGATTTTGCGCGAATTCTTGTTTACAATCTAAAAAAAGCGTTGAATTCCGCCGCGCCCAGATATTTTATTTGGGCGTGGCTTTGTTTTGCCAAAATCCCTTTGCTGTGGATTGAAAGAGGTAATGTCATTTATGGATAAAGTGCCAATGACCGTACGCGGTGAGCAGCTGCTACGAGAAGAGCTGGACAAGTTGATCAAGCGTCGCCCTGAGATCTCCAACGCCATTGCAGAGGCGCGTGAACTCGGTGACTTAAAAGAAAATGCAGAATATCATGCGGCTCGTGAAGAGCAGGGTATTTGTGAGGCGCAAATCCGTGACATCGAGTACAAGCTGTCGGTGGCACAGGTGATTGATGTCACTAAAATGCCGAATAATGGCAAAGTGATTTTTGGCGCGACGGTCACCTTGATTGACGTGAACACGGACGAAGAAGTGACCTATCGGATCGTGGGTGATGATGAAGCCGACATCAAAGCGAATTTAATTTCGGTGAATTCTCCCATCGCCCGTGGCCTGATTGGAAAAGAAGAAGGGGAAGAAGTGAGCATCACTACCCCGGGTGGCGTCAAAGAGTTCGAACTCGATAGCGTCGATTACGTATAGAAAAGTGTTACTGAATGTAACCCTTCTCCGATGCTGAGACAGTAAAAAGGCCGCAATGCGGCCTTTTTGTTATGCGATAGCACAGACTGATCACGCACGTGACTATTTGCGTGGTAATTCAATTTTGCGATCTTCGCTTTGGCGATAAATCACCAAGGTTTTACCGATCACCTGCACTTTTTCGGCGCCGGTTTCCCGAAGAATGGCGTCGACAATCAGGTTTTTGGTCTCACGGTCTTCTGAAGCGACTTTCACTTTAATCAACTCGTGGTGGTCAAGTGCAAGCTCAATTTCAGCGACCACGGCTTCAGTTAAACCATTGGCGCCCATTAAGACGACAGGCTTAAGGGGGTGAGCCAGTCCTTTGAGATACTGTTTTTGTTTGGTGCTGAGTTTCATGTTGGCTCGATTTCTATTTGCTAGGGGTTGAAAACATGCCATTCTAACGCCATCTCACCACAAACTGAAACACTAGAAAGTGGGCGGATGGCAAGCACTTGGTCTGCTGGGTGAGAGTAAGTCTGTCTTTGAGAATAAGCTAACGCACACAATTGTCTGAATTTTATATGAATGTGGTGCGATGGGTGGGCGTAGTAGGAACAACATGGCGAATAAAAAACACTCTGCCAGCTCAGGACGCTGGTTGAAAGAACACTTCGACGACAAATACGTTCATGAAGCGCAGAAGAAAGGGTATCGATCTCGGGCGATTTTTAAGCTAGAAGAGATTCAGCACAAAGATCGCATCTTGAAACCGGGAATGACGGTAGTGGATCTGGGCGCTGCCCCCGGAGGTTGGTCACAATATGCCGCGACACAAGTCGGTGACGACGGGCAAGTGATTGCTTGCGATATCTTACCGATGGATTCCATGCCAGGTGTTAGCTTTCTGCAAGGGGACTTTCGCGAACAAACGGTACTCGATACCTTGCTCGAGCGCATTCAACCCAACCAAGTTGATGTGGTGATGTCTGACATGGCGCCAAACATGAGCGGCAATCAGGCGGCCGATCAACCCAAAGCGATGTATTTGGTCGAATTGGCATTAGAAATGTGCCGTGAAGTGCTGGGACCGAAAGGCAGCTTCGTGGTAAAAGTTTTTCAGGGCGAAGGCTTTGATCAGTATTTGGCCGAGGTGCGTAAAATGTTTACAGCGGTCAAAATTCGAAAACCCGACTCATCCCGTGCAAGGTCGCGAGAAGTCTACATTGTGGCTACAGGTTATAAACTGTAGTACCCTTACATTTATCTATCTCAGTTATGCGAGGCTAACACCTTGAGTGACATGGCAAAAAACTTGATTCTGTGGCTGGTTATCGCCGTTGTCTTAATGTCTGTGTTCCAAAGCTTTGGACCAGGAGACAGCGCCGGTCGTCAAGTCGACTATACCTCTTTCGTACGCGAAATCGGCAACGATCAAATACAGGAAGTAAAATTTGACGATCGTGAGCTGAGTGTCACCCGACGTGACGGCTCACGCTATGTCACCTTTATGCCTGTGATGAATGATCCAAAGTTGTTGGATGATTTGCTTAATAAAAACGTTCGCGTGAAAGGGACGCCACCTGAAGAGCCAAGCATGTTGGCATCAATCTTCATTTCTTGGTTCCCAATGCTACTGCTTATCGGGGTGTGGATTTTCTTCATGCGCCAGATGCAAGGCGGTGGCGGCAAAGGTGCCATGTCGTTTGGTAAATCGAAAGCCAAAATGATGAGTGAAGAGCAGGTTAAGACTACCTTCACTGACGTCGCAGGCTGCGATGAGGCGAAAGAAGACGTGAAAGAGCTGGTGGATTACCTGCGCGATCCAAGCCGTTTCCAAAAACTAGGCGGTAAAATCCCAACCGGCGTATTGATGGTCGGCCCTCCAGGTACCGGTAAAACCTTGCTCGCCAAAGCGATTGCTGGTGAAGCGAAAGTGCCGTTCTTTACCATTTCTGGCTCTGACTTTGTGGAAATGTTCGTGGGTGTGGGCGCATCACGTGTCCGTGACATGTTCGAACAGGCAAAAAAAGCCTCGCCGTGTATCATCTTTATCGATGAAATCGACGCCGTCGGTCGTCAGCGTGGCGCTGGGCTTGGTGGTGGTCACGACGAGCGTGAGCAAACCTTGAACCAGATGTTGGTCGAAATGGATGGCTTTGAGGGCAACGAAGGCGTTATCGTCATTGCGGCGACCAACCGTCCAGACGTATTGGACCCTGCGCTATTGCGTCCTGGTCGTTTTGACCGTCAAGTGGTGGTGAGCTTGCCAGATGTGCGTGGCCGTGAGCATATTCTCAAAGTACACATGCGCAAAGTGCCGCTGGGTAATGATGTCGATGCCTCACTGATTGCGCGCGGTACACCAGGTTTCTCAGGGGCTGACTTGGCTAACCTGGTTAACGAAGCGGCATTGTTCTCTGCGCGTGGTAATAAACGTGTGGTGTCGATGGTCGAGTTTGAACTGGCGAAAGACAAAATCATGATGGGTGCAGAGCGCCGTTCAATGGTGATGTCGGAAGAAACCAAAGAGTCAACGGCGTATCACGAAGCGGGTCACGCCATTGTTGGTCGCTTGGTGCCAGAACATGACCCGGTTTACAAGGTCTCCATTATCCCGCGTGGGCGTGCATTGGGTGTGACCATGTACTTGCCTGAGCAAGACAGGATCAGCATGTCGCGCCAGCATCTCGACTCGATGATTTCGAGCCTGTACGGCGGCCGTTTGGCAGAAGAGCTGATCTACGGCAAGGAAAAAGTCTCGACAGGGGCATCGAACGACATCGAGCGCGCGACCGATATTGCCCGCAAGATGGTGACGCAATGGGGCTTCTCAGAGAAGCTGGGTCCACTGCTTTATGCAGAAGAAGAAGGTGAAGTCTTCCTAGGCCGCTCTATGGCACAGACCAAGCACATCTCCGATGAAACGGCTCGACTTATTGACGCGGAGATCCGTGGCATCATCGATCGCAACTACGATCGCGCCAAGCAAATCTTGGAAGAAAACCTAGATATCATGCACGCGATGAAAGATGCGTTGATGAAGTACGAAACCATTGATGCGGCGCAGATCGATGACTTGATGGCTCGCCGTGATGTACGAGAGCCTGCTGGCTGGGAAGGTGGCGATGGGGGGTCATCCTCTGATGATACTCCAAGCAAGCCGGATGCCTCGAAAGCGAGCGCGTCTGACGAATCATCTGACGACAAAAAGCAAAAACCGCTTGATTCAGAAAACCAGTCTGAAGCGTAAATACCCATGAATACAAACCCCGATACGTCGGGGTTTTTTTGATCGTGCTCGGAAAAACGCATGCAAATAACACACAATAACCTCACACTCTCTCTGACCCGCCCCGTCATCATGGGGGTTTTAAACGTCACGCCAGATTCCTTTTCCGATGGCGGCCAATTTCAGCATTGTGATAAAGCGGTCGAACGTGCGATGCAGATGCTCGCAGACGGCGCCACCATTCTCGATATTGGTGGCGAGTCGACGCGCCCAGGTGCGGCCGATGTCGATGAGCAAGACGAGATTAATCGTGTTGTTCCCGTCATTGAAGCGATTCGTGAGCAATCTGATTGTTGGATTTCAATTGATACCAGTAAAGCAGCCGTCATGCGTGCCGCAGTCAATGCGGGTGCCAATCTCATTAATGATGTGCGCGCATTACAAGCGCCTGGGGCGTTGGAAGCGGCAGCGGATCTGCAAGTGCCTGTGTGCATCATGCACATGCAAGGACAGCCACGAACAATGCAAGCGGCCCCTGACTACCAAGATGTCGTTGGTGAGGTGAAAACGTTTTTAGCGGCACGTATCGACGCCTGCACTGAGGCGGGGATCCATCGACAGAATATCATTCTGGATCCTGGCTTTGGTTTTGGTAAGACGTTGGCGCATAACTATCAGCTTCTTGCTGACCTCGATGCTTTTCATGACTTTGGATTACCTGTATTAGCAGGAATGTCTCGTAAGTCAATGATTTATAAGATTTTAGATAAAACGCCGCAGGATATTCTGGGCGGTAGCCTTGCCTGTGCCACCTTAGCCGCGGCGAAAGGCGCACAGATCATTCGCGTCCATGATGTGAAAGAAACCGCTGATGCGCTCAAGGTGGTCGCCATGACAGCGTGCGTAAAAAATGAATTAGGAGAAGAAAAATAATGACAGAGCGTAAGTATTTTGGCACCGATGGTGTGCGCGGCAAGGTGGGCGAATTTCCCATTACGCCGGAATTTATGCTAAAACTTGGCTGGGCCGCAGGTCGCGTATTGTCGCAACAAGGCACGCGTAAGGTACTGATTGGTAAAGACACGCGTATTTCTGGTTATATGTTAGAGTCGGCGCTCGAGTCAGGGCTGTCTGCGGCGGGATTGGAAGCGGCCTTTACCGGCCCTATGCCGACACCTGCGATTGCTTACTTAACCCAAACGTTCCGCGCGGAAGCCGGGATTGTGATTTCGGCCTCGCATAACCCGCATTACGATAACGGGATTAAGTTTTTCTCCTCCGAGGGCACGAAACTGGCTGATGAGGTTGAGTTAGCGATTGAAGCTGAGCTGGAAAAAACATTGACTTGTGTCGAGTCGGCGGAGTTAGGTAAAGCCAGCCGCATTAACGACGCGGCCGGGCGTTACATCGAATTCTGTAAAGGCACCTTCCCCAGCGCGTTGAGCCTGAGTGGGTTAAAAATTGTGCTCGATTGCGCCCATGGTGCCACCTATCACATTGCGCCTTCGGTATTTCGTGAGCTGGGTGCGGAGGTGACCACCATTGGCTGTGCCCCTAACGGCACCAATATTAACGATGAGGTGGGAGCCACGGACGTACGTGCGTTACAAAAACACGTCCTCGAGCAAAAAGCCGATTTAGGCATTGCTTTTGACGGGGATGGAGACCGCGTCATCATGGTGGATCACCTTGGCAATAAAGTCGACGGCGACCAGATTGCATATATTATCGCCCGCGAGAGCCTTCGTCGTGGTGAATTAAAAGGCGGCGTGGTTGGTACCTTGATGACCAACATGGGGATGGAGCTTGCACTTCAGTCTCTCGGTATTCCGTTTGCACGCGCCAAAGTGGGCGACCGTTATGTGATGGAGCTGCTGCAAGAGAAAGGGTGGCGGATCGGTGCCGAAAACTCGGGTCACGTCATTGTGCTGGATAAAGTCACGACCGGCGATGGCATTGTCGCTGCACTACAAGTGTTGGCGAGCATCGCCGCGACGGGCATGGATCTAAAAGCGTTGAGTGACGGGATGACCTTGTTGCCTCAGGTATTAGAGAACGTCCGTTTTAGTGGCACGGTTGACCCGTTACAAAGCGAGCCGGTGCTGGCAGCGAAAGCCAATGTCGAGCAAAAGCTGGGCGAGCAAGGGCGTGTACTGTTACGTAAATCCGGGACGGAACCTTTGATTCGAGTGATGGTTGAGGGACCGGATACCGACAAGGTTCACGCTTATGCGCTTGAAATCGCAGAGGCTGTGAAGGCGAATTGTTGATAACCGTCGAGCGGGTGGTCATAGATTGCGCAAACAGCGTCGAAATCAAGGTTTTTTGCAATTTCCTCTTGTTTCGTCACCGCGCTTTCGCTAGTATTCACCCGCTCCCAACAAAGGGGGCTGCGCTGGCTGAGAAGTAACACTGCCGGCTCAACAACCTGGAGCATAGGTGGAACCATGTACGAAATTCTACTTGTGATTTATCTGTTGGCCGCAATCGGTGTAATTGGCCTGGTTCTGGTTCAGCAAGGTAAAGGCGCAGATATGGGAGCCTCGTTCGGGGCTGGAGCATCAAATACAGTATTTGGCTCTGGCGGCTCTGGAAATTTTTTAACCCGAATGACAACCGGTTTTGCAATTGCATTCTTTGCGTTAAGTTTGGTGCTGGGTAACCTCACTGCACACAAACCTGAAGCAAAAGGCGGTTTTGAAGATTTAAGCGAGCCTGCTACGCAACAGCAAGCGACGCCAAAAGAGGACGAAATCCCTGTTGATAACAGTGAGATCCCTCAGTAAAAATTGAGCCGAGGTGGTGGAATTGGTAGACACGCTATCTTGAGGGGGTAGTGCCTTATAGGCGTGCGGGTTCAAGTCCCGCTCTCGGCACCAAGTTCACAAAGGGCATTAGCTTGCACCTTTGTTGCAAAAAGCGATATAATAATCGCAATCGGACGCGGGATGGAGCAGTTTGGTAGCTCGTCGGGCTCATAACC
>NZ_PXUD01000115.1:0-1365 GCF_003390965.1 Salinivibrio sp. HTSP | reverse complement strand
GGCTGTAGCCTTTTACCAGTTTAATCGCATTGATATCGTCGTCTTGTGAAGTGGACCCCAAAAATTGGACAGGCGCCTAAGCTCTGAATCATCATCTCCACAAGGAGGAGAATCATGAGCAAGAAACGTAAGCAATACAGCGCATCATTTAAGTCCAAAGTTGCCCTGGCCGCGCTCAAGGGAGACCAGACCACATCCGAAATCGCCGCCCGGTTCCAGATCCATCCGACTATGGTCAGCGCTTGGAAGCGCGAGCTACTGGAGAATGCCTCGGACCTGTTCGAAGGCAATAAAAAATCTGGCAAGCAATCCGATGAACACAGTACTGACGAGCTTTATCGCGAGATTGGCCGACTAACGGTGGAACGCGATTTTTTGTCACGCAAGCTCGATCAGTAAGCCGGCAACAACAGTTGGCGATGATCGAGCATGGTCACCCTCAGATCAGTCTTGTTCGCCAGTGCGAGCTGCTCAAGTTGAGCCGCTCCTCGGTGTACTATGTCTCTCGTGCACAGTGTCAGGAGAATCTAGATTTGATGTATTTGATCGATAAGCAACACCTCAACACGCCGTACTATGGCTCTCGCCAGATGCGAGTCCACCTGGAACGTCAGGGCTACCGGATAAACCGCAAGCGGGTTCAACGTTTTATGCGCACCATGGGCATCCAGGCGGTGTACCCACGCCCCAGAACCAGCATTCCTGGCGATGGGCACAAGATTTATCCGTACCTACTTAACGGGCTGAAGATCGACCGTCCCAACCAGGTGTGGGCGACAGACATCAGCTATATCCCACTGGCCAAGGGCTTCATGTACCTTGTCGCCATTATCGACTGGTATAGCCGTAAAGTGTTGTCCTGGCGGGTCTCCAACACCCTAGACACCAACTTTTGTATCGATGCCTTGGAGGAAGCCTTACAGCGCTATGGAGCCCCTGAGATCTTCAACACCGATCAAGGTGCACAGTTCACCAGTGAAGCCTTCACAGACGTTCTCAAAGAGCATGACATCCAGATCAGCATGGACGGTAAAGGCTGCTACCATGATAATATATTCGTGGAACGGCTTTGGCGTAGCGTCAAACACGAGTGCGTCTACCTCACAGCCTTCGAGAATGGGCAGCACTTGAAACAGGCACTCCACCGGTACTTCCGGCATTACAATCAGACTCGGTACCACCAAACCCTTGATTACCAAACGCCCGATGAGGTTTACTATAAGCAACCCGTAACCTTGGCAGCCTGAGCCAGGGAAAAACCTAGATCATAGCTTAGGAGCACCATCAGGTTGTCCAACTGATTGGGTCCACCTCATTGAGCGTATTCTCCATCAACATGAAAGCTTGTGATATCAAGATGGACAG
>NZ_PXUD01000114.1:75478-75663 GCF_003390965.1 Salinivibrio sp. HTSP | reverse complement strand
CGTAGGTCGGACAAGCGCTAGTGCGATGTGACCCTCATGACTCGATGTAAGTGGCGCGCCTCCGACATCGGGGTTAAATTCGGCATCGATCGTGACAGGCGCCCAGGCGACATAGTGCATAGTGGTTGACATATTACCGGGGCTTGTGTCACCTACGCCAATGGCACCATCGGCGTTAAAGTACG